>NZ_PGDQ01000004.1:300000-451018 GCF_003073135.1 Euzebya rosea | reverse complement strand
GGGCCGGCGTCAACTGGGCCGGCGTCAACTGGGCCGGCGTCAACTGGGCCGGCGTCAACTGGGCCGGCGTCAACTGGGCCGGCGTCAACTGGGCCGGCGTCAACTGGGCCGACCAGCAGGGCTGATCCCGGCGCGGCTCAGGTGACGGTGACCACGCGGGTGTGGTACCCCTCGGCCCCGTTGGGGGCCACGGGGACGCGCTCCTCGGACTGGGTCGTTCCGGTTCGGTCGGTGGCACGCACGCGGATGACGTGCTGTCCCGGCCCGGCATCCCAGTCGAACCGCCACTGCCGCCAGGTGTCGACGTTGAGCTCGTCGGCCAGGACCGCCTCCTGCCACGGGCCGTCGTCGATGGACAGCTCCACCCGGTCCACGCCCCGCTGCTGTGCCCAGGCGACACCCGCGATCACCTGCGGGCCGGCCTGGAGCCGGGTCCCTCGCTTGGGCACGTCGATCCGGGACTGGGTCTTGACCGGACCCTCCTTCGACCAGCCCCGGGGCACCCAGTAGCCGTCGAAGGCCTCCCACGTGGTCAGCTCGATCTCCGACAGCCACTTCGTGGCCGACACGTAGCCGTACAGGCCGGGGACGATCAGCCGGGCGGGGAAGCCGTGGGCGATCGGCAGGGGCTCGCCGTTCATCGCCAGGGCGACCAAGCAGTCCCGACCGTCGAAGGCGATGTCGGTCGGGAACCCGCCCGTCCAGCCGTCCACGGACCGGCCGACGACCTGGTCCGCGGCGGGGTCGACACCCGCCATGTCCAGGACGTCCGACAGCCGGACCCCCTGCCAGCGGGCGTTGCCGATGAGGTCGCCCCCGACCTCGTTGGAGACACAGGCGATGGTGATGTCGGCCTCGACCTGCGGGAGGTCCAGGAGGTCCTGGTAGGTCAGCACGACCTCCCGGTCGACCATGCCGTGGATCCGCACCTGCCAGCTGTCGACGTCGACCATCGGCGGCGTCAGCGCGGTGTCGATCCGATAGAAGGTCTCGTTCGGCGTGAAGAACGGGGACAGGCCGTCGATGCCCTCGAACTCCGTCGCGAGGCCCACGGGTGCGGGTGTCCGGACCGCCTCCGGCAGGACCACCTCGTCCCGGGCGACGTTGATGGCGGTTCGCGACGAGAGCGTCCGACCGAACGCCCCGATCACACCGGCCACGGCGCCGAGACCCACGGCGATCCGGAGGAACTCACGTCGTCCACGACCCACCCCCGGGTGACCCACCGCGGCCCGGTCGATGCCCCGGTCGAGGCGCAGCAGCAGCCGGAGCGTCGCGACCCCGGCGGCCACACCCAACACGGCCGGCAGCAGCGACCAGGCGGTGCTGTCCAGCGGGTTGACCGTCGTCGCGGCGACGCCGAGCAGCCCGAAGGCGCCGATTCCCACCGACGCGATCCCGATCGAACGGCGCCGACCCACGACCCCCAGGACCGCACCGAAGAGCAACGCCAGGACCACGGTCCCGACGACCAGGGCCGTCTTCTCGTTGGTCCCGAAGAGGGCGATCGCGATCTCCTTGACCCGCGAGCCCGCCCCGAGCTCGACCACGCCGTTGCCGATCGCCACGACCAGCGACGGAGCCGACGGCACCAGGCCCGCCACCAGCTCGGTCGTGCCCAGCGCGATGCCGGCGGCCAGGAGGCCCGCCACGGCAGGGCGGCCCAGCCCGTCGGACGGGCTGGACGGCGGCATCTGGTCGCCGGCGGGCATGCCCGCGGGGTCGACGTCGGGGTGGGTGGCTGTCATCGTCTCGTTCAACGACCGATGGTGACGTGTGTTGGGGCCAACGCCGGTCACGTGATGGCTTCGTAAGAACTCCTGTGACCATCCTGCGTCAGCGACCCTCCGTCCGCTGACGCCGCGGACGGAGCGACTAGATTCAGTCCTCACGTGATCACCGAGCCCGACCCTGCTGCCGCCGTCCGCTCCCTTCCCCCGAGGGGCCCCGACGGGCGGTTCAGGCGACCCGAGGTCCAGGACCTGAGCGACCCGTCGTTGTACCTCAACCGCGAGCTGTCGTGGCTGGAGTTCAACCGTCGTGTGCTGGCGCAGGCAGCCGACTCCGCGGTGCCGCTGCTGGAACGGCTCCGCTTCATCAGCATCTTCCACTCCAACCTCGACGAGTTCTTCATGATCCGGGTCGCCGGCCTGAAGGACCAGGTCGCCGCCGGACTGCGGCTGCGCACCCCCGACGGCCTCTCGGCAGTGGAGCAGCTCGAAGCCATCTCGCGTCGCGTCCGGCCCATGGCCGAACAGTCGACCGTCACCCTGCACGAGCGGATCCTGCCGTTGCTGGCCCGTCGTGGGGTGGGGGTCGTGCACGTCGCCGACCTCGACGAGCGCACCCTCGGGCGGCTCCAGAAGCAGTTCGACGAGCAGATCTTCCCGGTCCTCACCCCGCTCGCCGTGGACCCCGGTCACCCGTTCCCCTACATCTCCAACCTGGCGATCTCCCTGGCCGTCTCGGTCCGCGACCACAAGACCGGGCACCGCAAGCTCGCCCGTGTGAAGGTGCCGGGTGTGCTGCCGCGCTTCTGGCAGGTGCCCGGATCGCGTCGGGCCTGGGTGCCGCTGGAGGAGCTGATCCGCTGGCGCCTCGACGCCCTGTTCCCCGGCATGGACGTCGAGTCCGCCCACCTGTTCCGGGTCACCCGAAACGCCGACATGGACGTCGACGAGGACGAGGCCGAGGACCTGCTGCTGGCCATCCAGGCCCAGCTGTCGCGTCGCCGCTTCGGCTCCGTCGTGCGCCTCGAGGTGGCCGACGACATGCCGGCGGAGACGGTCCGGACGCTCCAGGAGGAGCTGGACATCAGCACCATGCACACCTATCCGGTGCGTGGGTTGCTCGGCCTCGCCGACCTGTCGCAGCTGGCCGACCTGGACCAGCCGACCCTCCGGTTCTCACCGTGGGTCCCGGTCACCCACCCTCGCCTGCGGACCTGCGCCGACGATCCCGTCGACAGCCCGACGATGTTCGAGCGGATCGCCGAACACGACATCCTCCTGCGTCACCCCTATCACTCCTTCGCGACGTCGGTGGAGCAGTTCGTCACCGCCGCGGCGGACGATCCGCAGGTCCTTGCGATCAAGCAGACGCTCTACCGCACCTCCGGTGACTCACCGATGTTCCGGGCGTTGATCCACGCCGCCGAGGCCGGCAAGCAAGTGGTCGCCCTCGTCGAGCTGAAGGCCCGGTTCGACGAGGAGGCCAACATCGAGTGGGCCAGGATCCTCGAACGTGCCGGCGTGCATGTCGTCTACGGGCTCGTGGGGCTGAAGACCCACTGCAAGACCGTGCTGGTCGTCCGTCGGGAGGCCGAGGGCATCCGTCGATACGTCCACATCGGTACCGGCAACTACCACCCGGGCACCGCCAAGCTGTACACCGACCTCGGGCTGCTCACCGCCGACGCCGACATCGCCGAGGACGTCACGCAGCTGTTCAACTACCTGACCGGCTACGCCCGGCACGACCGCTACCGACAGCTCATGGTCGCACCGGTCTCGCTGCGCGACCGGGTCACCGAGCTCATCCGGGAACAGGCCGCGCTGGGCACCGAGGGCCTGATCCGCGTCAAGCTCAACTCCCTGTCGGATCGCAGCCTCATCCGCGAGCTGTACGCCGCGAGCCGGGCAGGCGCGACCGTCGACCTGATCGTGCGTGGTATCTGCGGCATCCGCCCGGGCATCCCGGGGGTCTCCGACCGGATCCGGGTCATGTCGGTCCTGGGCCGGCTGCTGGAGCACGAACGCATCCTCCAGTTCGGCCGGGACATGTGGATCGGCTCGGCGGACTGGCTGCCGAGGAACCTCGACCGTCGGGTGGAGGCCATGGTGCCCATCGAGGACGAGGACCTCGCCGCCGAGCTGCGCCGCATCCTCGACGTCACGTGGGAGGACACCCGTCAGGGCTGGCGGCTGCGGGCCGACGGCACCTGGGAGACCCCGCCCGACCTCGACGCGGTCGCCAGCCAGGCCCGGTTCATGGCCGAGACCCGCGCCGCCGACCTCGAGCAGGCCTGATGCCGCACGGGGGCCGTGCGAGGCGAGAACGTCGACGTCGGCGCCTCGGGGTGGCCCTGGTGCTGCTCCTGGCTGCCACCGCGTGCAGCACGACGCTGGCCAGGGAACCCGCGGCCGTGTCCTCCAAGGACCCGCTGGACCTGGCCGTCTGGGTCGGCCCCTCCCCCACCCTGCATCCGCACCGGGCCAACCGTCAGCTGACCGCCGCGTTGTTCTCGCCACTGGTGGTGGTCGACCCCGAGAGCCGCCTTCCGACCTGGGGCCCCGACGTGCCCGGGGCGCTGCTGGAGTCGGTGTCCAGCGAGGACCTTCGTCGCTGGGACCTCGGGGTCAAGGAGGGGTGGACGTGGCACGACGGCAGCCCCGTCGTCGCCGAGGACGTGGCGAGGGGCTGGCAGGCCGCCATCGATGCCGGCCTGCCGATCGTCTCGACCATCACCGACATCCGGGTGCGGGACAAGACGACCCTCTCCTTCGCCCTGGCCGCACCGTACGGGCAGCTGCCGGCGCTGCTGGCCGACGACGCATTCCTTCCCCTCCCACCGATGGCCCTGGCGGATCCGGCCCGGTTCGCCGAGGCACCGATCGGCAACGGCGTGTACCGCCTTGCGGGTCGCGAGGGCGACACGCTCCTCCTCGACGCCGTGCCCGACCATCCGGCTGGGGCGCCCGCCACCGGCCGGCTGCTGGCCGTCAGGACCGACGAGCCGTCGGTCGAGCAGCAGGTCGTGGTCGTCCCCGACGGCGTGCTGGAGCTGCCCGGCGACGCCGAGCGCGACCGGGTGCTGCGGGCGCCGGGGCGGCAGCTGGCCTACCTCGGCTTCCCGCTGACCGATCCCCGCTTCGCCGACCCCGACGTGCGGGTGGCGCTCGCCCAGGCCATCGACCGTGATGCGCTGGTGGACCTGCTGCCGGAGGGTGCCGCCGTTCCCGCCGACCGGCTGCTCGGCCCCGGCATGGCCCGGTCCGACGGACCCGTCTGCATGGCGTGTGCCCACGACCCCGCACGGGCAGCGGCGCTGTGGGCGCCACCCGTGGGCCCCCTGTCGATCTGGTTCGTCGCCGACGCCGGTCACGACGCCGTCATCGACGCCGTCGCCGGGGCCTGGTCAACCGTGCTCGGGGTCGACGACATCCAGCTGGCCACGCTCCCGGCGGAGGACCTGCTCGGCCGGCTGGCCGAGGCCGAGGTACCCGGCCCCTTCCGCCTGACGTGGGCCGCGGACACCCCTTCCCCCTCCCGCCTGCTGGAGCCGCTCTTCGGCCCGCGAGGGTCGGCCAACGACTTCCGATACCGGGCCGAGGGCGTGGCCGACGCCCTCGCTGCCGCCGACCTCGAACGTGACCTCGAGCGCGCGCTGGAGGCCTACGGCGTGGTCGAGCAGCAGGTGCTGGACGACATGCCGCTCGTCCCCCTGTGGTTCTCCACGGTTGGCGTCGCCATGGACGGGGACGTCACCGTGGAGGTGGACGGTCGTGGACTGCTCGACTGGGCCAGCCTCGACCGCTCGTGAGCGGTGCCTGTCCCCAACGGTGACCGGTCCCGAGCCCGTCGGTCAGGTCACCCGGACGGCGGTCAGGTCGACGCCACCGAACGGATCGACCCGGACGCCGGTGACGTCCTCGCCGACGACCATGGCCAGGCGGGAGGTGACGACGGGCACGACGACGTGGTCGCGGTTGACCACGATCTCCTCGACCCGGCGGAGCAACGCCTCTCGCTGCTCGACATCGACGATCCTCGCGGCTTGGTCGAGGAGGGCATCGACCTGCGGGTCCCGGTAGCGCATGTAGTTCAGGCCGCCACGGTCCGGGGTCTGCGAGGAGTGCAGCAACGGGTACAGGATGTCCAGCGACGACGGCACGTCGGCCGTCAGTGGCAACCGGAACATCCCGACCCCACCGGCGGCCAGGCGGTCCAGGTACTCGGTGAGGGTCGGTGCGGGCCCCCGCCAGTTGGACACGAGGGTGTAGCCACGGTCGCTGAGCGCCTCGCGCAGGACGTCTCGGATCCGCTCGTGGCCCCCCTCGGCGTTGAACGCGAGGGTCAACCCCGGCACCCCTGCGTCGGCCAGCCGATCGGCCCCACCCGACGGGTTGAAGGTGCACAGCTCGCACATGCCGGCCGACAGGCGGGAGATCGTGGGCGGCAGCAGGGACGTGGCCGGGTCGAGGTTGCCACCGTCGTTCTCCGAGGCGATCCGCTGCCGGTCCAGGAAGAGGCTTGCGGCCTCCCTGACCTCCACGTCGTCGTAGGGCTCCACCGACCGGTCGATGGCCAGCAGGTAGGTCTCGGGTGTCGAGCCGATGACGAGCCCGGGGCCGGTGTAGCTGCCGGGCGTGGCGGGATACTCCGTGGCCGCCAGCTCCAGCGCTTCCGGTGGCACCTGCGCCAGGTCGCGCCGTCCCTGCCTGAACGCGAGGAAGTTCGTGTCGAGGTCGGCGATGCGGAAGACGACCTCGCCGATGCCGTCCTCCGGGCGGCTGCCGTTGGCCCAGCCGTCCCACCGTGCAGCGCGGACGAACTCGTCGTGCACCCACGGTTCGCTGGCACGGAACGGGCCGTTGCCGACCGGCTGCAGTGCGTAGGCGGCCGGGTCGGCCACGGAGGCGACCGGCTGCACCGGGCCCAGGGACGGGTGGGCGAGGAGTATCGGCAGGTCACCACGGGGCCGGGACAGGACGACCTGCAGGTCGCCCTCCACGGTGACGCGGAGCCCCGACAGGCTCGTCGCCGTCCCGCTGGCCACGGCGTCGTACCCGACCACGTCGCGCAGCAGGTGCTGCATCGGTCCCGACGTGACCAGCGTGGTCCAGGCCCGGACGAACGCCTCCGCGGTGACGGGGGTGCCGTCCTGGAAGGTGGCCCCCGGTCGCAGCCGGAACGTCCACGACGTCGCATCGTCGTTGGCCGACCACTCCGTGGCGGCCGACGGGACAGCGCGTCCGGCGACGCCGGAGGAGGTGAGGGAGTCGAAGAGCGCGTCGACGACGGCGAAGTCGTCCCTGGTGCCCGCCATCGGGGGCACGATGCTGGTGGGCTCGCCGATCGCCCACCTGAAGGTTCCACCCGCCACGGCCGGCGGACCGGTCGAGGCGGTGGGTGCGGCCGGCAGCGGGGCCGGCGGGGCCTGCCGTGCCGGCGGGGTGCAGCCGCCCGCGACCAGCGCGAGGAGGAGGAGTCCGGTCAGGACCCCGTAGGGGCTGCGTGGCCCCGTCGAACGGCGACCGGTCAGACCAGGCGCAGCGCCAGCGCCATCGTCGTGACGGCGAACACGACGGCGGTGAGGACGGTGATGCGGTCCAGGTTCTTCTCCGCGATGGTCGAACCGCCCCCGCCGGACATGCTGCCGCCACCGAACATGTCCGACAACCCGCCGCCCTTGCCCGACTTCAGGAGGATGAACATGATCAGCAGGATCGACACGATCACGTGCAGCACGGTGAGAATGATGTTCAGCACTTGGGGGCTCCGCAGGTTCGGGACTGTCCGGCACAGGGCGGCCGGACCCGGAAGGGTCGATCCGGTGAACGACCGACGATGGTAGCCCACGACCGGGCCGATCGCCTCGCAGCGGTCCGCGGCCCGGCCACACGGCCCTCGCCCGTCCGGGTCAGCGGACGACGAAGACGCCGACGCGGGTGGTTCGGGCGTCGACACCCCAGAGCGGTTCCGCGCGCGGGGCGGTGACCAGGACGGGGCTGCCGTCCTCCCACACGTAGCCACCGTGCGCCCAGCCCGCGGTCCGCACCGGGGCCGAAGGGGCAACGCCACGCCGCCAGTCGGCGGTCGACTCCACCGTCAGGCAGTCCTCGCAGGTCGCTGCGCGCGCCGGTCGGGCGACGGTGGTCCCGAACGCCGTCGTCTCGGCGACGGTGAGCGTTCGGAAGGTCTGCAGTGCCGGGGACTCCACCGGGCGGGCCACCGGGCGCGACCACTGGCCGAGCAGCAACGAGGAGTCGGCCAGCTGCGCGGGGAGTACGACGGTGACCGCGGTGAGCGCCCCGAGGACCACGGCGAGGGCGGCCATCTCCACGCGTTCGCGGGTGCTCGACGCACGGGCCTCGCCCTCGATCAGGCGCACGACGCGAGCCGCGATCTGCTTGGCCCCGCCACGGAGGCCACCCTGGCGGAGGATGCGTGCCGGCATGCCGGCAGGTACCGGCAGCGGGGCGGGGACCATGGTGGCGCAGGCCATCGACGCCACGACGGTCACACCCCGGCGAGAGGCGCCCTCCCACACCTTGAGGATCGAGGAGGCCAGCGCGGCAGGGCGGCCGGTCGAGTCCGACGCGAGGTCGTCCGCCGCGTGTTCCTGCTCCTGCCGCAGCCAGCGGGCCGCGAGGTGGAGTGGTGGGACGAAGAAGGTCAGGTCCCGGATGACACCGATGGTGACGTTCAGGGGGACGTCCCGGCGGGCGATGTGCGCCAGCTCGTGGGCCAGGAGTCCCTCGAGCTCGCGGGTGTCGAGCTGGTCGACCAGGTCCGGGTCGACGCACACGACCGGGCGTCGAAGGCCGGTGGTGAAGGCGCCGCCGGGACAGTCGGGGATCAGGAGCAGCGGCGGGGACGTCAGCCCCAGCTTGGAGGCCATCCGTCGCACGCTGGCGATCACCGCCGGGTCGTCACACGGCACGGCCCCGCGGACGTACATGCGGATGGCGAGGTGGCTCAGGCCCCTGCGCAGCAGCAGGAACGACGCGACCGCCACGTAGGCGATCAGCAACCACTCCAGCTGGAGGACGCGGTACTCCTGACCGAAGAACTCCCAGGACTCCCCCGCGCCGGTCGTGGCGACCACGAGCGGCGGCAGGAACGCATCCCCGGCGCTGGCGACCGCGGCAGCCGCAGCCGTGGCGATGGGGGCCAGCACCAGTCCGCGACGGGCACGGCTGGACCGAACCCACCCGAGCCGGACGGCGGCCGCAGCCAGCGCAGCGGCGACCAGGGACCCGATCAGTGCGCGGGCCGCGAACGACTGGGTGCTGAGCAGAAGTCCCAGTCCGTCGGTGACGTCGCGAAGCCCTACGACACCATCTGTCATGCGTTCGAACGCTCCCAATGCCGGTTGCCGGTCATCCCTCGGCGGGGCATCGGGTCAATCGTCCTCGTCCGAACGTCGCGCGTCGATGCTTGCCCGCAGCGCGGAGAGTACATCCGGGTCACCCGAGTCGTCGATCTTCTCGACGAAGTAGCTCATGGCCGGTTCCGGGAAGGACTGGACGAGCCAGTCGACGACGGAGGTCACCGTCGACTTGGCGTACACCTCGCGGCTGACCGTCGGACGGTAGCGATGGGCCAGGCCCGTGGTGTCGCGTTCCAGCAGGCCCTTGCTCGCCAGCCGGGCCATCGTGGTCATGATGGTGGTGTAGGCCAGGTCACGCCGGTTGCGCAGCTCCTCGTGGACGTCGCGTACGGTCGCGTCGCCGAGGCGCCAGACCGTTTCCATGACGTCGGTCTCGAGGGGGCCCAGCAGGCCCTGCAGCTGCTTGTTGCGCTTTGCCATGGCGTCCTCCCCCGTTGCGGAGGGCTCGGTCGGTCCTGCGTGGAGGGCCGGCTGTGTCGGTCGTGGTCCGCCTGATCCTACCGCTGTCGCACCCCCGGCAACCGTTACAAGCGATGGAAACGTGCGATAACCGCGAAATCGTCGGCGTTCAGGCTCGCGCCGCCGACCAGGGCGCCGTCGATGTTGGGCTGCGACATGAGCTCGGCGACGTTGCCGGGCTTGACCGAGCCGCCGTACTGGATTCGGACGGCCTCGGCGGTCTCGGTGCCGTGCAGCTCGGCGACGGTCTCGCGGACGGTGGCGCAGCCGCCGTCGGCGTCCGACGGCAGGGCCGTGCGGCCGGTGCCGATGGCCCAGATCGGCTCGTAGGCGATGACCAGGTCGGCGACCTGCTCGGCGGACACCCCGGCGAGGCTGCCCGTGACCTGGCCGCGGATGACCGCCTCGGCCTCGCCGACCTCGCGCTGCTCCAGCGTCTCGCCGACGCAGAGGATCGGCGTCATCTCCGCGGCGATGATGGCCTTCACCTTGGCGTTGACGACCTCGTCGGTCTCACCGAAAAGGGTGCGACGTTCCGAGTGGCCGGCGATGACCCAGCTGCAGCCGAGGGCCGACAGCATGGTCGGGGAGATCTCCCCGGTGTAGGCACCGCTGGCCTCGTGGTGGCACGACTGTGCGCCGAGCGTCAGGTCCAGCCGGTCGCCCTCGATCAGGGTCTGGATGGACCGCAGCGAGGTGAACGGTGGGATGACCGCCACGTCGGCCTTCTCGAAGTCCGCCTTGTCGAGGTGGTAGGCGAGGTTCTGGACCAGCTGGATGCCCTCGAGGTGGGTGAGGTTCATCTTCCAGTTCCCGGCGATGACGGGCTTGCGACTCATGGGGATTCCTCTGCTGGATGGTGGTGGGGTGGTGGTCGGTCAGCCGCGCCGAAGGACGGCGACCCCGGGAAGGTCGATGCCCTCCAGGAACTCCAGCGACGCGCCACCGCCGGTGGAGACGTGGTCGATGCGGTCGGCCAGGCCCATCTGGCGGACGGCTGCGGCGCTGTCGCCACCGCCGATCACGGTGAATCCGTCGACGTCGGCCATGGCCTCGGCGACGCCCATGGTCCCGCTGGCGAAGGGCGGCCACTCGAACACGCCCATGGGGCCGTTCCACAGGACCGTGCGCGACGACGCCACCACGTGCGCGTACTCCGCGACGGTCTCGGGGCCGATGTCCAGTCCCATGGACCCTGCGGGGATCGCCGTGGAGGACACGACCTCGTGGGCCGCGTCGGCGGCGAACGCCTCGGCAGCGACCACATCGGTGGGCAGGTGCACGGTGACCCCCTGCGCCTCGGCCTTCTCCAGGACCTCGCGGGCGGTGTCGATCATGTCCTCCTCCACCCGGGACCCGCCGACGTCGCCGCCGGTGGCCGCCAGGAACGTGAAGCACATGGCCCCGCCGATGACCAGCGCGTCCACGCGGGGCATCAGGTTGTCGATGACGCTCAGCTTGTCGCTGACCTTCGAGCCGCCGAGGATGGCGGTGAACGGGGTCGCGGGGGCGTCCAGGAGCCTGGACAGCGCGGTGATCTCGGCCTGCAGCAGGTGCCCGGCGACGGCGTCGTCGAGCCGCTCGGGCACGCCGACGATGGAGGCGTGCGCACGGTGGGCAGCACCGAACGCATCCGAGACGTACGCGTCCCCGAGGGACGCCAGCGCGTCGGCGAAGGCGGGGTCGTTGGCCGTCTCCCCCGCCTCGAACCGCAGGTTCTCCAGCAGGGCGACACCACCGTCGTCCAGGCTCTCCACGGCGGCCCGGGCGTCGTCGCCAACGGTGTCGCGGGCGTAGCGGACGTCGATGTCCAGCAGCTCGGAGAGCCGCTGGGACACCGGCCCGAGCCGGAGCTCGTCGACGACCTGGCCCTTGGGCCGGCCGAGGTGGCTCATCAGCACGACGCGTGCGCCTGCCTCACGGAGCGCCCTGATGGTGGGCAGCGAGGCGGTGATGCGCAGCTCGTCGGTGATGCGGCCGCCGTCGAGTGGGACGTTGAGATCGGCCCGGACCAGCACGGTGCGCCCTGCGGCGTCGAGCTGGTCCAGGCCAGGTACCTGGCTCACGGTGATGTGGTTCCCGTCCGGTGGGGTGCTAGAGCGACGAGCCGACGAAGGTCGTCAGGTCGATGAGGCGGTTGGAGTAGCCCCACTCGTTGTCGTACCAGCCGAGGACCTTGACCATGTTGCCCATGGCGGACGTCGAGGCGCCGTCGAGGATGCAGGAGTGCGGGTTGCCGACGATGTCGGAGGACACGATCGGGTCCATGGTGAACTCGAGGATGCCCTTGAGGTCGCCGTCGGCGGCAGCCCTGAACGCGTCGTTGACCTGCTCGGCGGTCACGTCCTCCCGCAGGGTGCAGACGAGGTCGGTCAGGGACCCGTCCGGCACCGGGACGCGGACGGCCATGCCGTCGAGGCGCCCCTCGAGCTGCGGCAGCGCGAGCGAGGCGGCCTTGGCAGCGCCGGTGGTGGTCGGGATGATGTTGACCGCGGCGGCGCGGGCCCGGCGGAGGTCGGAGTGCGGCGCGTCCTGGGTGCCCTGGTCGTTGGTGTAGGCGTGGATCGTGGTCATGAAGCCACGCTCGATCCCGAACTGCTCGTCGAGGACCTTCGCCATCGGCACCACCGAGTTGGTGGTGCAGGACGCGTTGGAGATGATGTGGTGGCTGGCGGCGTCGTAGGTGTCCTGGTTGACGCCCATCACGATCGTGACGTCCTCGTTCTTCGCCGGGGCGGAGATGATCACCTTCCGGGCGCCGGCCTCGAGGTGTGCGGAGGCCTTCTCGCGGGCCGTGAACAGGCCGGTGGACTCGATGACGATCTCGGCGCCGAGGTCCTTCCAGGGCAGGTCGCCCGGGTTGCGCTCGCTGAAGACCCGCATCTCGTCGCCGTCGATGACCAGGCCGTTCTCGCTGACCTCGACGGTGCCGTCGAAGCGGCCGTGCACGCTGTCGTACTTCAGCAGGTGGGCGAGGGTCTCGTTGCTGGTCAGGTCGTTGACACCGACGATGTCGATGTCGGCGCCGGCCTGCTTGGCGGCGCGAAGGAAGTTGCGACCGATGCGGCCGAAGCCGTTGATGCCGACCTTGAGGGTCATTGGGGTACCCGCTCTCCTCGAGAGATGTGTTTGATGTGTGACGCCACATATTCAAGCACGGTGGCGTCGGTGCCGCGCGAGCCTAACCCAAGCCGTCGCGTCGTCAGCATCCGGCGGCCGGACAGTCGCGATGCAGGGCAGGCGGTTCAGCCGTCCTCGGCAAGGGCGATGAGCCGCTGCAGGCGTCGGTGGACCGTGGCCTTGCCGACGGGCGGGTCCAGCAGCTCGCCGAGCTCGGTGAGGGATGCCTCGGGGTTGGCGACGCGGGCCAGCGCGACATCGGCCAGGTCCTCGGGCAGGCCGTCCCACCCGAGCGCCGCGACCAGCTGCTCGATGGCGGTGATGTGCGCCCCGGCCGCCGCGGTGGCGCGCCGCAGGTTCGCCCGGTCGGCGTTGACCGCCCGCGTGACCTTGCGCCGAAGTTCCCGTCGCATGCGGCCCCCGTCGAAGGCGAGGAAGGTCTGGTGGGCGCCGACGGACGCCAGCAGCTCGGCGACGGCATCGCCGGACTTGACGACCACCCGGTCGCCGACCACAGCGGAGGCGGGCACGAGCGTCGACAGCTCGGTGGCCCGCCGGTCGTCGGGCGCCCGGATCTCCAGGTGGACGGGGGCCCCGACGCCGCTGAGCGTGCCGGCCACCATCAGCGCGCCGGCCAGGTAGCCCTCGGGTGGGTCGATGTCACCGGGTTGCCGGCGGACCGGCCGGCCGTCGTCGTCCAGGACGCCGAGCACGTGGAGGGCGTCGCCGGTCACATCGACCAGGTAGGCGTCCCCACCACGCAGGTTGCCGCCCTGGCGTCGGGCGAGGCCGGGATGGACGCCGGCGATGTCGACCAGGGTCCCCCGCAGTCGGCGGGCCACGGCCCCGACGGCGCAGCGGACCACCACGGCCACGCTCGGGCCGTCGTGACCGCCCCTGACGCGCAGGGTGCCGGCGAGGTCGACCATGGCACGGGCCTCGGCCAGCCGACGGGCGCTGCCGAGGTCGTCGGCGTGGGCCAGCTCCTCGCGAAGCGCGACCGTCAGGCTCATGCCTCGTCGAGCAGGCGGCGGATGGCTGCGGCCAGCCGAACGGGATCGTGGGCACCCACCCGCTGGGAGCCGTCGCCCTCGGCCAGGTCCGCGTGGTGGACCCCGCTGACTCCTCGTCCGGACACGTCCGGCGGCAAGGCGGGTCCGGACCCGTCCGGTTCGGGACCGTCGTGGCAGAGCACCTCGATAGAGGTCCGCTCGGGGAGGTAGTCCAGCAGCGCCTCGACGTGGTCGCGGGCCGACATGCCCGCGGTCTCGCCCGCCTGGGCGGTCAGGTTGGCGGCGTAGACGATCCGCGCGTCGGTGTCGTCGAGCGCCTCGGCGATGCCGGGCACGAGCAGGTTGGGGATGATGCTCGTGAACAGGCTGCCCGGTCCCAGGACGACGAGGTCGGCCTCGTCGATGGCCTCCATCGCCAGCGGACACGCGCGGGGTTCCTCCGGCTCCAGCCACACGCGGCGGTCGCGGCCCTCGGTGGTCGCCACGGCGACCTGGCCCTCGACCTCGGTGCCGTCGATCGCGGCGACGAGCGTGACGTCGTCGGTCGTGCAGGGCCACACCCGCCCGCGGCAGTCCAGCAGCCGGGCCGCCCGCTCCATGGCGACCAGCACGTCGCCGCCGGCCTGCTCGATCATCGCCACGAGGGCCAGGTTGCCCAGCGAGTGGCCGTCGAGGCCACCCCCGTTGAACCGATGCCCGAAGACCTCCGGGAGCGGACCCGGCGGTGCCAGGGCCAGCAGCCCCATGCGCATGTCGCCGAGGGCGATGATCCCCCGCTCACGGCGCAGCCGGCCCGAGGACCCGCCGTCGTCGGCGACGGTCACGACCGCGGTGGCGTCGACCTCCATCAGGCGCAGTGCTTCGAGGGTCCGGGACAGCCCGTGTCCACCCCCGATGGCCACCACGCGTTCGGCTCCGGCCATCGGCTACTCCCGCAGCCGGTCGCGATGGTCGACCTGCACGGTCTGGCCACCCTCGCGCAGGTGCCGGGCCACCTCTTCGGACAGCGCCACGGAGCGGTGCTTGCCGCCGGTGCAGCCGATGGCGATGGTGAGGTACCGCTTTCCCTCGCGCCGGAACGCCGGGACCATCAGGTCGAGGAGCGGCAGCAGCCGGTCGAGGAAGCCCTGCGCTTCGTCCTGCCCGAGGACGTAGTCGCGGACCGGGGCGTCGAGGCCGGTGAAGGGCTTGAGCTCCGGAACCCAGTGGGGGTTGGGGAGGAAGCGCACGTCCAGGACGAGGTCGGCGTCACGGGGGGTGCCGTGCTTGAACCCGAACGACACCACGTTGGTGACCATGACGGTGTCGCCGGGGTCCCCGAAGGCGTCGACGAGCTTGTCCCGCAGCTCGTGGACGTTCAGGTGGGTCGTGTCGACGACCAGGTCGGCGTCGGCGCGCAGCTCGGCGAGCAGCTCGCGCTCGCGGGCGATGCCCTCCACGACCCGGTCGCTGCCCGCCATGGGGTGGACGCGGCGCGCGGCCTCGTAGCGCTGGACGAGCGACTGCGTCGACGCCTCGAGGTACAGCATGCGCACGCTCAGGCCGCGTTCCTCCAGCGACCTGATCGTCTGACGGAGGTCACCGAAGAACGCGCGTCCGCGCACGTCCATGACGAGGGCGATGCGGCTGACGTCCGCGCCGGGACCGGTGGCCAGCTCGACCACGGAGTCCAGCAGCTGCGGGGGCATGTTGTCGATGACGAAGTAGCCCAGGTCCTCCAGGACCTTGGCGGCGGTCGTCCGGCCGGCACCGGACATCCCGGTGATGATGGCGATGGTGGGCTTCATCGGCGCCGAGCCTAACCGGCCGCGGTCGGCACGGGCGGGATGGGACACGGGCGTCGCCTCCCGTCGACCTACCGCTCGGCGGGGGTGCGGCGCCGGCCGGGGCGCAGGTGCTCGTGGATGGTGCGGGCGAGGCCCTCGCTGATGCCCGGAACCTCCTCCAGGTCGGCCACCGTGGCCTCCTTCATGGCCCGGACGGTGCCGAAGTGGCCCAGCAGGGCCTTGCGACGGGCCGGCCCCACGCCGGGGATCTCGTCGAAGACGCTCTCCACCATCTCCTTGCCCCGCAGGCTGCGGTGGTAGGTGATGGCGAAGCGGTGGGCCTCGTCACGTATCCGCATGACGAGGAAGAGGGCCTCGGAGGACCGTGGGAGCATGATCGACTCCGACGCGCCCGGCCGGAACACCTCCTCCATCCGCTTGGCCAGCGAGGCCAGCTCGACCCCCTCGATGCCCAGCTCCTCGAGCGCACGGTTGGCCGCGTTGAGCTGGCCCTTGCCGCCGTCGATCAGCACGAGGTTGGGCGGATAGGCGAACTTGCGGGGCTTGCCGTCCTCGTCCTCCAGCGGTTGGTCCCGCTCGGCGAGGTACCGCTTGAAGCGGCGGGTGATGACCTCGTGCATCATCGCGAAGTCGTCCTGGCCGACCACGCCGTTGATCCGGAAGCGGCGGTACTCCGACTTGCGGGGCAGCCCGTCCTCCATCACCACCATGGAGGCGACGGAGTTGGTGCCCTGGAGCGTGGAGATGTCGTAGCACTCGATGCGGAGCGGCGCCTGCTCGAGCCCGAGGCCCTCCTGCAGCTCCTTGAGCGCCTGGGAGCGGGCGTTGAAGTCCTTGGCCCGCTTGAGTCGGTGCTGCTGGAAGGCCTCGCGGGCGTTCTCCTCCACGGTGTCGAGGAACTCGCGCTTGGCGCCGCGCTGGGGAACCCGGATGACCACACGCGAGCCGCGCAGCTCCGACAGCAGCTCCTCGAGGGTCTCGTGGTCCTCGGGCAGCTCGGGGACCAGCACCTCCTTGCCCACCAGGTGGGTGGCGTCGCCCTCCGGTTCCTTGATGAGGCCGTCGGCCCCGCCCTTGGCGGTGGACGTCAGGGCCGTGGATCCGCTGCCGAGCGTGTTGGCCCGCTCGGAGTAGACCTGCACCATGAACCGCTGGACCAACCCGGCCATGTCCAGCGCCTCGACCCGGTCCACCGTCCAGCCCTTGCGGCCGACGACACGGCCGTTGCGGACGAAGAAGACCTGGAAGGCCACCTCCAGCTCGTCGGCGTGCCACGAAATGGCGTCGAGGTCCTCGCGCTTGCCGGTGACCATGACCTGCTTGGCGAGCGCCGTCCGCATGGCCTTCAGCTGGTCGCGGATGCGGGCCGCAGCCTCGTAGTTCTGCTTCTCGGCCTCGGTGGCCATCGCGGCCTCGAGCGCCTCGACCGCCCCTTCGGTGTCGCCGTCGACGAAGGCCATGAGGTCCTCGACGAGGGCCAGGTGCTCCTCGGGCGACACCTCGCCGGTGCACGGACCGCTGCATTTGCCGATGTGGAACAGCAGGCAGGGGCGGCCGGCCCGCTGGTGGCGGTCGAACACCCCCTTGCTGCACGTCCTGACCGGATAGACGCGCAGCAGCATGTCGAGGGTGTCGCGGATGGCGTAGGCGTGGGCGAACGGGCCGAAGTAGCGGCTGCCGTCGTTGCGCGGGTTGCGCCGCACCATCGCCCGCGGCACCTCCTCCCCCAGGGTGATCGCCAGGTAGGGGTAGGACTTGTCGTCGTTGTAGCGGACGTTGAACCGGGGCCGGTGCTGCTTGATGAGGTTGTACTCGAGGTGCAGCGACTCGACGTCGGAGGCGACGATGATCCACTCGACGGACGCCGCGACCTCGAGCATGCCGCGGGTGCGCTGGTGCAGGTTGCTGACGTCCTGGAAGTACGACGACAGGCGGGCTCGCAGGTTCTTGGCCTTGCCGACGTACACCACACGCCCGTGGCGGTCGCGCCACAGGTAGCAGCCCGGGTCGGTGGGGATCGTGCCGGGATCGGGCCTGAAGGAGAGTGCGGGGTTGGACACCATCGGCCCTCCCAGCCTGCCATCCGCCGCACGGTCGACCGCACCACCCGCACCCCACGTGACCACCGCAGCCCGTTAGGTGTGCCTTACCTCACCGAAGTCGTTACCATCGACCTCCGTGACCGCCGTCGACACTCCGCCGTCCTCGCCTGCCCGGCACCTCGTGCCAGGGGCAGCGTCGCTGCACGTCACCGATGCGCGCGTGCACCTCGGCGGGACGGAGATCCTGCACGGGGTCGACCTCGAGGTCCCCACGGGGCGAACGCTCGCGCTGCTCGGCCCCAGCGGCTGCGGCAAGACCACCCTGCTCCGTGCGGTGGCCGGACTCCAGCACCTCTCGACCGGCACCGTCCGCGTGGGCGAGGACGACATCACCGACCTGCCGGCCGAACGCCGCAACGTCGGGATGGTCTTCCAGGACGGCGCGCTGTTCCCGCACATGACCGTCGCGGCCAACGTCGCCTTCGGCCTCGACCGGGCGGGTCGCCGTGGCCCCGCCGTCGAGGACGCCCTGGAGATGGTGGGCCTCGCCGGCCTCGGCCCGCGGATGCCCAGCACCCTGTCGGGCGGCCAGCAGCAGCGGGTCGCCCTGGCCCGCGCCCTCGTGGCGCAGCCCCGGGTCCTGCTGCTCGACGAACCGTTCTCCTCCCTCGACGCCGGCCTGCGTGGCCAGATCCGCGCCGACGTCGCCCGGCTGCTGACGGACCTGGCGATCACCGCGGTCGTCGTCACCCACGACCAGGAGGAGGCGTTCCTGCTGGGCCACGAGGTGGCGGTCATGATCGCCGGCCGCATCCACCAGCAGGCGCACCCTGCCGACATCTACGCCGCGCCCGCCACCCGCGAGGTCGCGGAGTTCCTCGGCGACGCCAACCTGATCGCCGGGCACGCGTCCGGCACCGCGGCCCAGACGGTGCTCGGCGCGGTACCCCTCGCGGCCGACGCCGCCGGCCCCATGGACGTGCTGGTCCGGCCCGAGCACCTGCGGATGACGCCCGGCGGTCCGATGACGGTCCGCGCCGTGGAGTACTACGGCCATGACGCGATCACCGAGCTGACCGGGCCGGCGGGGATCCTGCGGGTCCGCACGATGTCGCTGCCGCCGTACCGGGCCGGCGACCCCGTGGCGCTTGCCTACGACGGTCCCCCGACCGCCGCCTACCGCGCCGATTCGACAAGTTAGGTTCGGTTCACCTAACCTCTCGATGATGTCCTCCGTACTCGTCACGGGCGGCGCCGGGTTCATCGGCGCGTCCCTGTGCACCCGCCTGCTGGACGACGGCCACCGTGTGGTCGTCGTCGACCGTGTGCCCGATGCCCGCCGTGGCCGCACCGTGGCGGAGCTGGCCGAGCACGCCGACCCCGGGATGCTGGAGGTCGTCGTCGCCGACCTGGCCGACCTCGACCTGCCGGCGCTCCTTCGCCGCGTCGACGCCGTCGTCCACCTCGCCGGCAGGCCGGGCGTCCAGACCAGCTGGGCCGACGGCTTCGATGACCACCTGCAGGAGAACGTCGCCCTCTCCCAGCACCTGCTGGAAGCCGCCCTCGACGCGCCGCTGCGCACGATCGTCATGGCGTCCTCGAGCTCGGTCTACGGCGAGGCCGGCGGTGACGGCCCCGTCCGCGAGGACGTGGCCCTGCGCCCCATCAGCCCCTACGGCGTGTCGAAGGCCACGCTGGAGATGCTCGTCGGCGCCTACGCGCTGCGGGGGGTTCCCGCGGTTGCCCTGCGGTACTTCAGCGTCTACGGCCGACGGCAGCGTCCCGACATGGCCGTCGCCCGGATGGTCGAGGCCCTCCGGGGCGGGCCCCCCTTCCCGCTTCGCGGGGACGGCACGCAGTCGCGCGACATGACCCACGTCGACGACGTGGTCGAGGCGACCGCACGGGCGCTCGACGCGAACCTTCGCCCGGGTACGGTCGTCAACGTCGGCAGCGGTCGACCGATCTCGCTGGCCGAGACCCTGGACGCCGTGGGACAGCTGTGCGGTCGACCGGTGCCCGTCGAGCCGGTCAGCGCCGTCCCGGGCGACCCCCGCCAGACCTGGGCCGACCTGTCACGTGCCGAACGGCTGCTCGGTTGGCAACCCCGGACGGCGCTCGTCGACGGCCTCCGCGACCAGCTGTCGTGTGATTTCACCGACGTGCGCCCCGGCTCCCCCCTGTCGGTGCCGCGCCGTTCCTGAGCGCGCCGGCCCGCACCACCGATCACCAACGATCCCCGAACGACTGGACACACCCATGCCCTCCCGCACCATGCCCACGACCACCCCCGCGACCGGCTCGCGACCGATGCTCCGGGCCCTCGTGCTCGCCATCGTGTCGGCCCTCGTGCTGACCGCCTGCGGCAGTGACGACGGCGCGTCGGTGACCACGATCGGCGAGACCGAGGGCAGCAGCTCCTCCTCGTCCTCATCCTCCTCGTCGTCGTCATCGTCGTCCTCCGCGTCCGCGTCGGCATCGGCGACCGGCACCGGCGAGCTGGCCTGTGCGCCCGTGAACCCCGAGCTGGAGTCCGAGGCCGTCGAAACCATCGAGATCGCCGCCGTGGACTACGGCTACGAGCCCGAGGCCGTCGAGGCCCCCGCCGGGATCGTGACGTTCGCGCTGGACAACCAGGGCGCGGAGAACCACGAGCTGGCGTTCCTTCCCGGCGGTGGCGAGGTGCCCTTCACCGACGGCGCCCCCGACGAGGCTGCCCTCGAGGAGGCCGGTGCCTTCGAGCTGGAGGCCTTCAGCCCCGGCCAGACCTGCAACGCCACCTACGAGCTCGAGCCCGGCGAGTACACGCTCTTCTGCATCATCGAGACCGCCGACGGCGAGACCCACTACGAGCTCGGCATGCAGGGCACGCTGACCGTCTCCTGACGGCTGCACCGTGATGACTGACGTCCGCGCCGGGCAGGCCTCGAGCCGCGCCCTGCTGACCCGCTGGGTCGTGGCCAGCGCCCTCGTGGCGCTGGTCGGCTCCCTCGTGGGCCTGGGCGCCCGCGCCACCTACGGCGCGCGGACGTCGGGTGACGAGCCCTACTACCTGCTCACCGCGCTCGGCCTGGCGCAGGACGGCTCCCTCGACATCGCCGACGAGATCGAGGAGGGCGCGTTCAGGCCCTTCCACGAGATCGCGCTCGACGAGCAGACCACCCCGCTGGACGCGGCCGGCCGACGGGTCAGCCCCCACGATCCACTCCTCGGGGTCCTGCTCGCCCCGGCGATGGCCCTCCCGCCGTCCGCCGCATGGCCAGCCGCGAAGGCGACCCTCGCTGTCCTGGCGGCCCTGCTGGCCGGACTGACCACCTGGGTGGCCGTCCAGCGGTTCGACGTCCGACCGGCGGTGGCCGGGATCGTCGTCGGTGGCCTCTCCGCGGCGATGCCGCTGGCCAGCTACGGCACCCAGGTCTATCCGGAGGTGCCCGCGGCCCTGGCCGTGATGGCGGCGGTGGCCCTGCTCACCGCGCCCCGCGTCGGGCCGCTCCACCTGCTCGGGTTCGTCACGGCGGTCGTTGCCCTGCCGTGGCTGGCCGTCAAGTACGCCCCGGTCGCAGCCGTCGTGGCGCTGCTCGCCGGCATCCGCTGGTGGCGCGCGGGGCACCGGCGCACGGTGGTGATCGCCACTGCGGTGTTCGGGGTTGCCGGCGTGGCCTACCTCGGGCTGCACCATCTCTGGTTCGGCGGCTGGACCGTCTACGCCGCGGGTGACCACTTCGTCTCCAGCGGTGAGCTGTCGGTGGTCGGCAACGCCCCCAACCCGCTGGGGCGCGCCCGCCGTCTCGTCGGCCTGCTGGTGGACGCCGACTTCGGTATCGCCGCATGGACCCCGGCATGGTTCGCGCTGCCCGCCGCAATCGCCGTCGTCCTGCGGCAGCGGACTTCCGACCGCTGGGTGCTGCTCGCCCCGGCGGCTGCCGGCTGGCTGACCGCCACCTTCGTGGCCCTGACGATGCACGGCTGGTGGTCACCGGGCCGTCAGGTCGTCGTCGTCCTGCCGCTGCTCGTGATCGTCCTTGCCAGGGCTGCCGACGCCATGGTGTCCTCGCGCGCCGCGATGGCCGGCGGGTTGGCCGCGCTGCTCGCCGGCGTCGTCGGCTGGGTTTGGCTGGCGGTCGAAGCCTCCACCGGCGGTCCCGTCCTGATCGTGGACTTCGCCGACTCGGCGTCGCCGATCCGCCGGCTGCTGGTGGGCCTGCTGCCCGACGGCCGCCGCGCAGGCATCGCCGACGACGTGCTGCTGGCCGTCTGGGCGGTCGCGTTGCTCGCGTCCGCGATGCTGGCCTGGCGCCGCGTCGGTCACGCCGATGTCGTGCCTGCCACTCGAGAGGCGGTTGATGTCCGACGCCTCGCCCGTGCCGGCGTGGTCGCCGTCGGGTCCGTGCTGGTGGTCGCCGTGACCGTGTGGGGCGTCCGCACGGTCGACACCGCGGCGCTGCGAACTGCATGGGACACCCTGTCGGCGTCGCCCGCTCGGCTGCTGGTCGGCGTCGGTGCGTTCGGCCTGGCGTTCGTGCTGCGAGCGGTTGCCTGGCAACGGGTGCTCCCCCGTCTCGGGTTCGGGCAGGCGCTGGCGGGGATCCACCTCGCGCTCGGTGGCAACCACGTCCTGCCGCTGCGCCTCGGCGAACCGCTTCGCATCGTGTCGGTCGTGCGCAGGGCCGGCATCGAGGCCGGCGCGGCGACCGCGTCGACGGTGCTGCTGCGCAGCGGTGACGTCCTGGTGCTCCTGGTCCTCGGGTTGCTGGCCGGCCCCGCCGTCGTCACCCGCCTGCTCGGCCCGGTGGGCGGCATCGCCGCCGGCGTCGTGGCGGCGCTGGGTGTGGCCGCTTGGCTCGTGATCGCCCGTCGCCCCTCCCCCACACGCGTGGCCGACACGGCCAGCCCCCTGCCGACCGGCGGCGAATTGCCGGGCCTCTCGGTCATCGCCCTCACCGCCGCCGCCTGGCTGCTGGAGGCCGTGCTGGTCCACGAGGTCGCCAGCGTCTTCGGCGTCCAGCTGACCGCGGCCGAGTCCGTCGTCGTCCTCGCTGCAGCCATCGCCGGACAGCTGGTCGCGGTCGCCCCCGGTGGCCTCGGGTCCTACGAGGCCGCCGCCACCGCGGGCCTGGCCGCAGCCGGCGTCCCGGTCGCCACCGGCCTGGCGATCGCCATCGGCCTGCACGCGGTCAAGACGGCCTACAGCCTTGCCGTCGGCGCGATCGCGCTCGGCGTGCCCGCCCCCGGCCTGGTCGGCAACCTCCGGCTTCCCCGCAGGGCGATCCCCCGCCCGGCTCCGGCCGCCCCGGCCGACCTCGACGCGCCGGTGGTGCTGTTCATGCCCGCCCACAACGAGGGTCCACGGGTCGCCGACGTCGTCCGGCGCGCCCCGGCGACCGTGCACGGCCACCCGGTCGTGGTGGCGGTCATCGACGACGGCTCGACCGACGACACGGTCGCGGAGGCAACCGCAGCCGGTGCCGTCGTCGTCCCGCACCCGACCAACCTGGGGTTGGGCGCCGCCGTGCGCACCGGCCTCGAATGGTCGGTCGAGCAGGGGGCTGCCGCCGTGGCGTTCTGCGACGCCGACGGCGAGTACGACCCCGCCGAGCTCGGCAGCCTCGTCGGGCCGATCCTCGACGGTGACGCCGACTACGTGGGCGGCAGCCGGTTCGCCGGGCAGATCGAGTGGATGCGGCCGCACCGGCGGGCAGGCAACCTCGTCCTGACCGCATGGGTGCGCTGGACCGTCCGCCAACCCGTCAGCGACGGGCAGACCGGCTACCGCGCGTTCTCCCCTGCCGCGGCCGCCGACGCCCGGATCCCCCACGACTACAACTACGCCCAGGTCCTGACCATCGACCTGGTCGGCCGCGGCTACCGCTACGCCGAGGTCCCCATCACCTACCGGTTCCGCGAGTCCGGTCGCAGCTTCGTCCGGCTCGGCCGCTACCTGCGTCGGGTCGTCCCGACCGTCTGGCGACAGCTGAACCCGCCGCCGCTGGCCGACACCCGACCGGCCACTTGATCCATCCGCCACTCCATCCGAGGCCCTTCCATGCGCCGATTCCTGCTCGTCCCCGTCCTCCTGCTCGTGCTCGCCGCCGGCTGCAGCAGCGGAGGCAGCGATGCCGTGACCATCTACTCGGGTCGCGGATCCAGCCTCGTCAACCCGATCCTCGAGCGGTTCGCCGAGGAGACGGGCATCTCCGTGGAGGTTCGTTACGGTGACTCCGCCGAGCTCGCGCTGCTGATCCAGCAGGAGGGTGATCGGACCCCCGCCGACGTGTTCTACAGCCAGTCCCCGGGCGCCACCGGCTTTCTGTCGGGCGAGGGCCTGCTGGCGCCGCTGGGCGAGGAGACCCTCGACCTCGTCGACGAGCGCTTCCGCAACGCCGACGGCCTGTGGGTCGGCGTCAGCGGCCGGCAGCGCGTGCTGGTCTACAACCAGGACCTCGTCGACCCGGCCGAGCTGCCGCAGTCGGTCTTCGAGGTGCTCGAGCCGCCGCTCGCCGGCCGGGTCGCCGTCGCCCCCTCCAACGGGTCCTTCCAGGACTTCGTGACCGCGATGGTCCAGGTCGAGGGCGAGGAGCGCACCGTGGCGTTCCTGGAGGGGCTGGTCGAGACGGGCGCCCCCACCTACGCCAACAACAACGCCATCGTCGAGGCCGTCGGTCGCGGCGAGGTCGACATGGGGCTGGTCAACCACTACTACAACTACCGGTTCCTCGACGAGGACCCGGACCTGCCGTCGCGCAACCACCTGCTGGCCGGCGACGACATCGGCGCGCTGCTCATCGCCTCGCCCATCAGCGTGATCGAGGGCACCGACCGGGCCGACGAGGCCCGGCAGCTCGTGGAGTTCCTCCTGGCCGAGGAGGCGCAGACCTACTTCGCCGAGGAAACCTTCGAGTACCCGCTGGCCGTCGGGGTGGACCCGGCCGACGGGGTCCCGCCGCTGGCTACGCTGGACGTTCCCCCGTTCGACATCGACGAGCTCGGTGGCGGACTCGAACACACGCTGGAGCTGATCCGGGAGAGTGGCCTCGCCAGCTGATCAGGTCGTCGCGGCCCCGTCCTCCGAGGACGGGGCCGAGCTCGGCGTGCCTCGACGGCCCGCGGGCGACACGGGTGGGCGCGGCCTCCGCGTGGGGTCGCTGGCCCTCGCGGCCGTCTTCGCCCTGCCGCTGCTGTTCCTCGTGCAGCAGTCGTGGACGCTCGGCACCCCGGTCGTCGAGGCGCTGACCGACACGTCGAACCTCGCCCCCCTCGGGCGGAGCCTGCTGCTGGGCACCAGCGTGGCCCTGACCACCTCGGTGCTGGGCACGGCCTGTGCATGGCTGGTGGCTCGGACCGACCTCCCCGGCGCGAAGGCCTGGGGGATCCTGCTGGCGCTTCCCCTCGTGCTGCCGTCCTACATCGGGGCGTTCACGATCCAGGCCGCGCTGGCACCCGGTGGGCTGACCGACGAGGTCCTCGGCCTGTCCCTGCCGGCGGTCGAGGGGTTCTGGGCGGCGCTTGCCATCCTCACGTTGCTCACCTATCCCTACGTGTTCCTGCTCGTCGTCGCGCGGCTCCGGCAGCTGCCGGCCAACCTCGAGGAGTCCGCGCGGCTGCTCGGGAAGTCGCCGGCCGCGATCTTCCGACGGGTCGTCCTCCCCCAGGTCACCCCCGCGATCCTGGCCGGGGCGCTGCTGGTGTTCCTCTACGCCGTGTCGGACTTCGGGCTGCCGCAGCTGCTGCGCTACGACACGCTCACCCGCGTGATCTTCGGCAACCTGCTCGACCGCCCCGTGTCCAGCGCGTTCGCCCTGCAGCTCGGCGTCCTCGCCCTGCTGACCGCGGCGCTGGAGCGGGCAGCGACGACCCGCCTGCGCGGACTCGACCGTCAGTCGGCGGTGCGGGGTCGCACGGGCCTGCGCTGGACGATGGGCCGACGGCGGCCCCTGGGCCTGCTGTTCGTGGCGGGGGTGACCGTGGCGTCGCTGGTGGGTCCGTTGGTGGTGCTCGTCTACTGGGCCGTCCGCGGGCTGTCGGCCGGCAGCACCCGGGCCAGCTCGGTGCTGAGCGACCCGGCCCAGCTGCTGTCCCCCCTGCTGGGCAGCGCCACGGCCGGCATCCTGGCCGCGGTCGTCGCGGCGGTGGTCGTCCTGCCCATCGCGTTCCTGACGGTGCGTCGCCGAGGACGTGCGGCCGACGCCGCCAACGGCCTGGTCATCACCGGCTTCGCCCTGCCGGGCCTGATCATCGCCCTGAGCCTGTCCTTCTTCGTCCTGCGCGGTCCCGGCGTCGTCGCATCGCTCTACCAGACGCTGCCGCTGCTCGTGATCGCCTACGTCGTGCACTTCGGGGCGCAGTCGTTGCGTGCGTCGCAGGTCGGCGTCGAGGCGCTGCCCGACAGCGTCGTCGAGGCCGCCCGAACCCTCGGGGCCGGCCGCCTGCGTCGGCTGCTCAGGGTCGAGCTGCCGATGATGCTGCCGTCGGTGCTGGCCGGTGGGGGCCTGGTGCTGCTGTCGACCCTGAAGGAGCTTCCCGCCACCCTGCTGCTGAGCCCGCCGGGCTTCCGCGCGCTCGCGACCGACGTGTGGGCTGCTACGCAGGACGCGTTCTGGGCCGAGGCCAGCATCGTCGCGCTGGTGCTGGTCCTGCTGTCGGGTGTGCTGACCTGGCTGCTGGTGCTGCGCCGCACCGACGCCCTGGCCTGATCCCCACGAGGCGATGTTTCGGTCCCCCGGGGGACCCGGGTAGGCGTTCGAGTACAGCCACTTCACGCGATCCAGTGAGGAGTGACCTCGTGAACACCGTGAACGAACACCGTTCCCACCGACCGATGGGCGGCCGTGCCCGCGCCTCGGTGGTGGCCGTCCTGGCGATCCTCGCCCTGGCCGTCACCGGCCTGGTCGTCGCGCCCATCGCGTCGGCCGTCGAGGACGTGCAGCCTGCGCGCGCCGACGGCCCCACCCGCCTGGAGACGGCCGTCGCCGTCGCCGAACGTGCGCATCCCGAGGGCAGCGACGAGGTGGTCATCGGTCCGTCCGACGACTTCACCCACACGCTCGCCGGAGCGGCGCTGGCCGGAGCGCTCGACGCCCCCATGCTGCTGACGCCCCCTGGCTTCCTCGCCGACACCACCGCTGACGCCCTGACGACCATGGGCGCCGAGCGCGTGACCCTGCTGGGTGGCCCTGCGGCGATCAGCAGCGACGTCGAGGACGCACTCTCCGAGCGCTGGGCCGTCACTCGTGTCGGCGACGACGACCCGTACGAGTCCGCCGCACGCATCGCCCGGACCGCTCGTTCCATCGCCGGTGGACTGCCCGAGCTCGGTGCTGACGACATGCCGACCGTTGCGCTGGCGAGCGGGACTGACTTCCCCGACGCCCTGTCGATCAGCGGTCCCGCCAACGACGGCGCCATCCCCCTCCTGCTGACCGATCCGGACACCCTCCCGGAGGCGACGCAGGACGCGCTGATCGATCTCGATCCCGAGCACGTGATCGCCGTCGGTGGCCCCGACGCCATCAGCGACGACGTCCTGGCCGAGATCGAACGCGAGGGTCGCCTGACCACCCGCTTGGGTGGCATCAACCGCACCGACACCGCCGCCATCGTTGCCGACTGGTTCATCGATGCCGGCTGGTTCGAGGACACCACCGCCATGCTGGCCGCAGGTGACGCGTTTCCCGACGCCGTGACCGCCGGTCAGCTGTCCGGGCGGCTCGAGGCGCCGATCCTGCTGACCGCCAACCGTGACCTCCTCGGCGAACACGCCGCAACGTGGTTCAGCGACCACTGCCCGACCCTCGAGGTCCTGCAGGTCGTGGGTGGGACCGAGGCCGTGTCGCTCGATGTCGCCAACGGGGCCGAGGGGCTCGCCGAGTCCTGCTCCGGGGACGGCGACGACGGTGAGGACACCCCGGCAATGACGCAGACCTACACGGTCACGCCCCAGCAGGCGCTGAGCACCGAGGCACCGGGTGTGCACGACTTCACCGTCGTCCGCCGTTACGACGGGGAACCCATCGACGGTCCGCTGGACCTGGTGGTCTTCCCGTGCGAGAACGCCGACGTGACCGGCGCCGACGTCGACACCTTCGTCGATGCCGACGACGACGGCGACGCCGACGGCTTCGCCACCACCGACACCGGACAGGCGCGCATCGCGCAGGTCAACGGTGAGGACGTCCGGGACAGCACCATCCACCTCGCCGAGGTCGACGAGGACGGCGACATCGACGTGCGCCTGGCCTCGCAGGCACCGGACTGCACCG
Source organism: Euzebya rosea (assembly GCF_003073135.1). Taxonomy (NCBI): domain Bacteria; kingdom Bacillati; phylum Actinomycetota; class Nitriliruptoria; order Euzebyales; family Euzebyaceae; genus Euzebya; species Euzebya rosea. The sequence goes on along the minus strand of NZ_PGDQ01000004.1, from coordinate 423,226 downwards.
TCCTCGTCGTCGTGGACGGCAACGGCAACGGTGCGCTCGACCTGGACGCCAACGGCACACCGGTCGAGCAGTACGGCGTCGGCAAGGCCGAATGGACCTAGCCGAGCGGTCGCACGATCGTGAACGGGCCGCCCCGATCGGGGGCGGCCCGTTCCGCTGCGTCGTCGGTCAGTCCTCGACGACGTGGTCGTCGAACCCGGCGCGGGCCCGGGCCCAGCGGCGCCGGTCCCAGCCGCCGCCGGGCCCCAGGCACGCCACGGCCGCGCGGGACATGTCGAGGACGTGGTGCAGGTTGTCGGCCACGCCGAGTCCCTGACGGCCAAGGACGGTGATCCCGTCGAGCCGTTCCACCTGCCGCTGCGCACGCGTGACCTCGTCGATCCCGTCAGCCGTGAGCAGCGGGTACACGCTGGGCAGGCGGATGACCTCGACGCCCTCCACGCGGGGCGTGGGCAGGTCGAGCCGGGCCATGCCGTCCAGCACCATCGCGCCGAGCTCGTCGTCGCTGGCCGACCACGTCTCGTCACCGGCGGTGCAGGGCACCTCGGCGCACAGGACCGTGACGCCGTCGGGGTCAGGACCGTCGCGGTAGTTCTTGGGCTCCGACAGCCGGACGAAGGGCACGCCGATGGTCGGCACGTAGTGGGCGTCCCAGTCCAGCCAGCGGTCGGCATCGACCACCAGGTAGACCAGCACGACACCGCGGTGCGCGAGCGGGACGTCCGGCAGGCCCGCGGCGTCGGCGAGCGCGGTCGGCGGGGCGGTCCACAGCACCCGTCCGGCGCGGATGGTCGTGCCGTCCGCGAGGGTCGCCTCGACGTCGTCGGTACCCGGGGTCACCGCGACCGGCCGGCTGCCGATGCGCAGGTCCGCACCGCTGCGTGCTGCTTCCTCGGCCAGGCGCTCGACGATCTGGCCGTAGCCCAGCCGGGGGTACAGGAACCGCCGGCCGGTCGGGGTCGCCGTTCGTCGCAGCTTGGCGACCACGTCCCCGAGCCCGGTGAGGGCGATGCGACGGCGCGCCAGCTCACCGGCCAGCACCTCGGGTTCGACACCCCAGAGCTTCCGCGCGTACGGTCCGTGGAAGTCCCTCAGCACGGTCGGCCCGAGCCTGGCCCTGACGACGTCGGCGTAGGTGTCGACCGCGGGCCGCTCGCGTCGGACCGCGCCGGTCACCAGGTCGGCGCCGATGGCGGCGGCCGTGCGTGGCGGCAGGCTGCGCGCCAGGTCGGGCGGCTCGAGCGGGAACTTCACCCAGCGATCCTGCAGCCGCAGGCGCCCGCGACGTTGCCGCTCCTGCAGGTCGTCACCCAGCAGCTCGCGGAGCAGCCCCATCGACCCTGCGGATGCCGCGGGGTGCAGGCGGTGGCTGCCGAGGTCGACGCGCTGGCCCGCGATCTCCACGCTGGCAGCCATCCCTCCGACGCGGTGGCCTGCCTCCAGCAGCACGGTGCGATGCCCCTCGCGGGCCGCGAGGAGGGCGGCGGCCAACCCCGCAGGTCCGCCACCGACGACCAGCACCTCGGTGGACGCCGTCACGAGCCCTCCCGTCGCACGGTGGGCAGCTGGACGGGGAACGGGGCGGGGGCGATGACCATGGCTTCGACGAAGCCTAGGCACACACGCGCTGCTGCCCTCCCGGTCGTGTGGCCGGGTGGTGCCGCCGCGAGGGGTCGCTAGATGGGGTTCAGCAGGTGGATGGGCCGCGACTCGTGGTCCTCGATGGCCTCCATCGCCGCAGCGGTGAGCTGCCTGCCGAGATGCTTCAGCGCACGGCCCATGGCCAGCTCCTCGCCGATCATCGGGACGTCGGTGTCATCGGGGTGGCGGTGGGACTCGCCCTCGGCGCTGAACGAGCCGCGCGGCGTGACCAGCGTGGCGACAGCCCGGCACTCCCCGTCCGTCTCCCGCAGGACCACGTCGATGTGGCAGCCGAACGTGGCCTCCGGGACGTCGTCGTGGTGGGCGTGGTCGGCGGTGACGACGGCGGCACCCATGCTGGGGACGAGGGTCGTCTCGCTGCCGTCGTCCCAGGCCACGCGGTACAGGGGTGAGCTGACCCCCGGCTTGACGTCCAGCACGGTCCCCATCCGCGGTGGTGCTGACGGGCTCGACGAGTTGACGCAGATCCGGTCTCCGGGTCGGGCGTTCATGGCAGTTCTCCTCTTCCGGCAGGCGACCCCTCCTTCGCACCGTACGCCCGGTCGGACGACCCCGTCCAGCACTTGATGAATCTTGTTCACTCGCCGATCCGCGCCGAGCGACGTCGCCCGCCCGTCGACCTCTATGGTCGAGGTCCACCACCTGTGGAAGGAGCCGCCCGTGACCGCCTCGCTCGTGCACGCCTGCCGGGACGCCGGCGTCCGGGACGGTCGGGTCCTCGATGCCGTCCGGGAGGTCGACCGCGCGTCCTTCCTCCCCCGGGGACAACGGCGCCAGGCAACGCGCGATGCCCCCCTGCCCATCGGTGAGGGACAGACCACGAGCCAACCGTCGCTGATCGCGCGGATGGTCGAGGCGCTCGGGCTGACCGACCGGGACTCGGTGCTGGAGGTCGGCACCGGCTCGGGCTACCAGACGGCCATCCTGTCCCGGCTGGCTCGCTCGGTGGTGTCCGTGGACCGCCACCCGTCGTTGGTGCACACCGCCACCGCTGCGCTGGAGGGGCTGCGCAACGTCCGGCTCGTCGTGGGCGACGGCACGCTGGGGTGGCCCGACCACGCGCCCTACGACGCGATCACGGTGGGGGCCACCGGTCCTCGGGTCCCGCCCGCGCTGCTGGACCAGCTGGCGGACGGTGGCCGGCTGGTGATCCCCGTCGGGCCGCCGTCCCGGTCGAGCCTGCAACGCTGGGTCCGGCACGGGGCCGACATCGTCGGCCCCGAGCACTTGATGTCGGTGCGCTTCGTGCCCCTCATCGGTCGCGAGGGGTTCGCCGAGGACGACTGACGCACCCCGGCCCGGCGGTCAGCCCTGCAGGAGCGGCGCCAGGAACTTGCCCGTGTAGCTGTTCGCGGTCTCGACGATCTTCTCGGGCGCGCCCTCGCCGACGATGGTGCCACCGCCGGATCCGCCCTCGGGGCCGAGGTCGATGATCCAGTCGGCGGTCTTGACGACCTCGAGGTCGTGCTCGATGACGATGACGGTGTTGCCCTTGTCGACCAGCCGGTGCAGGACGTCCAGCAGCCGTCGGACGTCCTCGAAGTGCAACCCCGTGGTCGGCTCGTCGAGGATGTAGACGGTCTGCCCGGTCGACCGCTTCCGCAGCTCCGACGCCAGCTTCACCCGCTGGGCCTCACCACCGGACAGCGTCGTCGCGGCCTGCCCCAGGCGGACGTACCCCAGGCCGACGTCGACCAGGGTCTGCATGTGCGAGGCGATGGCGGTCAGGTTGGAGAAGAACCCGAGCGCCTCCTCGATCGGCATGTCCAGGACATCGGCGATCGTCTTGCCCTTGTAGTGCACCTGGAGGGTCTCGCGGTTGTAGCGGGCGCCCTTGCAGACCTCGCAGGGCACGTAGATGTCGGGCAGGAACTGCATGTCGATCTTGATCGTGCCGTCGCCCTTGCAGTTCTCGCAGCGCCCGCCCTTGACGTTGAAGGAGAACCGACCCGGCTGGTAGCCGCGGACCTTGGCCTCCTGGGTGGCGGCGAACAGCTTGCGGATGTGGTCGAACACCCCGGTGTAGGTCGCCGGGTTGGATCGGGGCGTCCGTCCGATGGGCGACTGGTCGATGCCGACGATCTTGTCGACCTGCTCCAGGCCGTCGATGCCACGGTGGGCGCCGGGCACCACCCGGGAGCCGTAGACGTGGCGCATCAGCGACCGCTTGAGGATGTCGTTGACCAGGGTCGACTTGCCGCTGCCCGACACGCCCGTGACGGCGGTGAACACCCCCAGCGGGAACTTCACCGACACGTTCTGCAGGTTGTGCTCTCGCGCGCCCCGGACCGTCAGGTGATGGCCCTTCTTCGGCTTGCGTCGTGTCTCGGGGATCTCGATCCGCCGCTTGCCGGACAGGTAGGCGCCGGTGATGGACTTCTCGTTGTCCATCAGGCCCTTGAGGGTTCCGGTGTGCACGATCTCGCCGCCGTGCTCCCCAGCCCCGGGCCCGATCTCCACGACGTGGTCGGCAGCCTCCATGGTCGCGCGGTCGTGCTCGACGACGAGGACGGTGTTGCCCAGGTCGCGCAGGCGTATGAGGGTCTCGATCAGCCGCTCGTTGTCGCGCTGGTGCAGGCCGATGGACGGTTCGTCGAGGACGTAGAGGCAGCCGACCAAGCCGGACCCGATCTGGGTGGCCAGGCGGATGCGCTGCGCCTCGCCACCGGCGAGGGTGCCGGCGGCGCGGCTGAGGGTCAGGTAGTCCAGCCCGACATCGAGCAGGAACCGCAGGCGCTCCTGGATCTCCTTGAGGACCGGCGCGGCGATCATCGAGTCGCGGGCGTCGAGCTCGAGGGCGGCGAAGAACGCCTCGGATTCCAGGATCGACTGGGCCGACACCTCGGCGATCGACTTGCCGTCGATGAGGACGTGCAGCGGGAGGGGACGCAGCCGGGCGCCGTTGCAGGTGGGGCACGGCACCTCCCGCATGAACTCCTCGATCTTGTCCCGCTGGTAGTCGGAGTCGGTCTCGAGGTACTTGCGCTGCAGCCACGGGATCGCCCCCTCGAACTGGGCGTTGTAGCTGCGCTGGCGGCCGTAGCGGTTCTTGTAGGAGACGTGGACCTTCTTGTCCATGCCGTGCAGCAGGACCCGCTTGTGCTGGGCCTTGAGCTTCTTCCACGGGGTGGTGACGTCGAAGCCCTTGACCTCGCCGACGGCGGCCAGCACCTGGGCGAAGTACCGCTGCTGTGGTCCCGTCGAGAACGGGATCAGCACGCCGTCGGCGATGGACACGTCCTCACCGGCGATGACCAGCTCGGGGTCGACCTCCTTGCGGATGCCGAGGCCGTCGCAAGCGGTGCAGGCGCCGTAGGGGGTGTTGAAGGAGAACGAGCGCGGCTCGAGCTTGTCGAAGGACAACCCGTCGTAGGGGCAGGCGAGGTGCTCGGAGTAGATGGTGTGCTCGCCCTCGCCCTCCCTGGGCACGGTGAGCACGGCGACGACGCCCTCGGCCAGGTCGAGCGCCTGCTCGACGGAGTCGGTCAGGCGGCGCCGGTTCTCGCTGCCCTTCGCGACCAACCGGTCGACGACCACCTCGATGTCGTGCTGCTCGTAGCGCTCGAGGTCCGGCGGATCGGCCAGGTCGACGATCTCGCCGTTGACCCGTCCACGAGCGAAGCCCTTGGCCGACAGCTCCTTCATGAGGGTGGAGTAGTTGCCCTTGCGGCCCCGGACGACCGGCGCGAGGACCATGAAGCGTTCGCCCTCGGGCATGGCCTCGAGCTGGTCGACGATCTGCTCGGCCGACTGACGGGTGATGGGGCGGCCGCACTTGGGGCAGTGGGGCTTGCCGATGCGGGCGAACAGCAGGCGGAGGTAGTCGTAGACCTCGGTGATCGTCCCGACGGTCGACCGCGGGTTCTTCGACGTGGTCTTCTGGTCGATCGAGATGGCCGGGGAGAGGCCCTCGATGAAGTCGACGTCGGGCTTGTCCATCTGCCCCAGGAACTGGCGGGCATAGGCGGACAGCGACTCGACGTAGCGACGCTGGCCCTCGGCGTAGATGGTGTCGAAGGCGAGGCTGGACTTCCCGGAGCCCGACAGACCGCTGAACACGATCAGGGCATCACGAGGGAGCTCCAGGTCGACGTCCTTGAGGTTGTGCTCTCGGGCGCCGGCGATGCGGAGCGTGTCAGCTGGGGCGGAAACGGGGCTGGGGCGGGCTGAAGTCACGGCTTGCCCAACCTACCCGGGGCGACAACGGGATCCACATGGCAACCCACGTGCCGGAACGATGCAGACGTCACTCGAACGAGTGTACGAGTTCGGTCCGAAAACGCCAGCAGGGCCGCCCCTCCCCGGGTCGGCCCTGCGGCGTGATGTCGTGCTGAGGCGGGATCAGCCGAGCATCGTGCCGAGACCGGGGTCGAACGCCTCGGTGCCCTCGGCCATCTGGATGTCCATGCCGCCGTTGGTGATCGCGTAGTCCAGCGCCTTGTTCAGGTCGCTGACGTTGTTGGACAGGGCGAGGGGGGCCAACGCCAGGGTGGAGACGACGCCCAGGGCGCGGCCCTCGCTGTCGAGGTAGGCGGACCCGGAGTCACCGGGGATGCCGGGGCTGGTCGTGTAGACGGTGTGCAGCCAGCCGCCGGTACCGGTCTGGACGCCGTAGCCCTCCTTGCGGGACAGGATGGAGTCGGTGGGGCGCAGGCTGGAGTTGCCGTAGGAGTAGATGCGCTCACCGAAGGAGACGCCGTCGGTGTTGATGCCCTGCGGACCGCCCCAGAACGGGATGGAGGGGTTGACCTTGTCGTGGTCGGCGGGGTCGATCAGGACCAGCGCGAAGTCGTTGCCGGCACAGGCGTTGGCGTCGGTCTCGTTGACGTCCTGCATGGCCTGCCACGACGAGTAGGCAAGGGTGCCCGGCTGGCTGGCGCCGGAGATCTCGACCTCGGTGCCGTACGGCAGCGAGGTGGTGGTGCAGCCGTTGGTGTCGGTGGCCTCGCCGAGTCCGGCGCAGTGTGCGGCGTAGCCGATGTACATGTCGGCGACCTCACCGGTCTGGGAGTCGGTGGAGTAGAAGATGAAGTTGGCGGTGCACTGGGCGCCGTCGGTGTACATCTGCACCCCGGGGTGGATGGTGGCGTCGTCGACGGAGGCCCACTGGGGGTCGGCGGCGGCCGGGGTCGAGGCGAGGGCCAGCAGGAGGACCAGGAGGGTCGCCACGGCGGGCGCGAGCAGGGTGCGGCGGGCAGGGGTCACGAGCAGGGTGTCCTTGGGTAGGTGGTGCGGCGTGTTCGGGGGGTAGACGGCGCACCCTGCGTTTCGTTAACAGCGGTGGTCGAACTTTTCTCTGCGGGGTCGTCGGGTAGAACGGCGCCATGACGTATCCCGAGAACGGTCACGTGGAATCCGGCGGACCGGCTGCCCAGCGCACGGTCGCCCTCGACGACGGCACCGAGGTGGTCCTCCGCAAGCAGTCGGTCGGCCCGATGGACAACAACGCCTACCTGCTGTCGTCGGCGGGCGAGGCGTTGCTGATCGACGCCGCCAACGACGCCGATGCCCTGCTGGCCACGATCGCCGACGCCGGGGTGACGGTGACGACGATCCTGACGACCCACGGGCACGGCGACCACTGGCAGGCGCTCGAGGCGGTCGCCGCGGCCACCGGGGCCGAGGTGGTCCACCATGCGGCCGACGCCGACATGATCCCCGTGGAGGCGTCGCGCCACGTCGACGACGGCGACGTCATCTCGTTCGGGGAGACGTCGGTTCGGCTGATCCACAACCCCGGCCACACCCCTGGCTCGATGTCGGTCCTGCTGGGCGAACGCCACCTGTTCACGGGCGACACCCTCTTCCCGGGCGGGATTGGCAGGACCACAAGTCCCGAGGAATTTGACTCTGCGTATCGGGCTGTGACCGAGCGCCTCTTCATTCTAGACGATGAGACGTGGGTTTACCCGGGCCATGGTGATGACACGACGTTGGGGGCTGAACGGCCCAAGCTGGACGAGTGGCGGGAGCGTGGATGGTGACACGTCACGCTCCGCGATACCTTTTGGGGGTATGCGCGCACATCTCCCGGCGGCCGCCCTGCTCGTGCTCCTCGCCGGCTGCGCCGGCACTCCCACAACGGACGGACCGATCGACGGGGCCACCGCCGATGTCGCCGTCGGTGAGGAGTTGTACCAAGCCAACTGCGCTCAGTGCCACGGCGCCGACCTGCGCGGAACCGACCAAGGACCGCCGCACCTCGACGCCGTCTACCTCCCCAACCATCACGCCGACATCTCATTTCTCTTCGCCGTCCGCAACGGCGTCCAGCCGCACCACTGGAGCTTCGGGCCGATGCCCCCGATCGACGGAGTCAGCGACGACGACGTGACCGACATCGTCGCCTACGTCCGTGCGCAGCAGCAGGCCGCCGGCCTCCTGGACTAGTCCAGCCCGTGCGCACGCTTCGGGTGCTCCTTGCCATCGTCGCCGTGGCTGGCGCCGGCTGCCAGTCACCGGTGACCACGAACGAGCTGGTCATGGACGACTTCGCCTACCGGCCGACCACGATCAACCTTCCCGCCGACACCGAAGGGTTCGAGCTCACCCTCACCAACACAGGGACCGTTCCACACGACTTCACCGTCGACGGCCTGCCCGACGACATCCTTGTACATCTTGCCGTGTTCGAGGACGCATCGGTGCCCTATCGGCTCCCCGCACTCCCCGCCGGGGAATACGACGTCTACTGCGCGCTCGAAGGCCACCGGGAAGCAGGCATGGAGGCAAGACTGCGAGTCAGGTGAGGGAATGCTCCGAAGCACCGGGGCAGGGCGGAGATCAGCGACTAGTCTTTCCTCTCCACGGCTGGCCGTGGGGACCGTCCATGCGAGGAGGGCGTGGTGCAGATCGATGTGCTCGGCCGGCTCGCGGTGCGGCTCGACCCCGACTCCCCGCCGATCCCACTGCCTCTGGCGGAGCGGAGCCTACTGGCGATGCTGGCGACGGCCGGAGGACGTGCGGTCAGCGCCGACCGCTTGATCGACGGGTTGTGGGGGGCGAGACTGCCTGCCGACCCGGTCAACGCGCTGCAGGTGCGCGTCGCCAAGCTGCGCCGGGCGCTTCCGGGGGCCGTGATCCACGAGCCGCCCGGCTACCGCCTCGCCGACGGGGTCGAGGTCGACCTCGTGGCGTTCGAGCGGCTCCTGGCGGCCCGGCGGTTCACCGAGGCGCTGGCGCTGTGGCGTGGCGACCCGTTCCAGGACATGATCGAGCTGGACTGGGCCCGGACCGAAAGCACTAGGCTGCTGGAGCTGCACGCGCACGCGCTGGAGGAGCTGCTGGAGCAGCGTCTGGCCGCAGGTGGCCACCAGCAGGTCATCGGCGAGGCGCAGGCGTTGCTTGCCGCGCATCCATTGCGGGAGCGGCTCCGCGGCCAGCTGATGCTCGCGCTGCACCGCAGCGGCCGCACCGCCGAGGCGCTGGAGATCTACCAGGACGGCTACCGCGTGCTCGACGAGGGCTTCGGTCTCCCGCCGTCGGCCGCGCTCCGGCAGCTGCAGGGCCAGATCCTGGCCGACGACCCCGCGCTCGCGCCGCCGGCAGCCGCGCAGGCGACCAGCGGCAACATCGGAGCCGCCCTGCACCCGCTGATCGGACGCCAGGCCGAGTTGCTTCAGCTCCGCGAGGCGCTCGCGGTACACCGCGTCGTCACGGTCACCGGTCCGGGAGGTGCGGGCAAGACCACCGTCGCGCTGGCGCTCGCACGCGAACTGACCAGCGCCCACCGTGACGGCTGCTGGCTGGTCCGCCTCGCTGAGCTGGCCGACGGCGCGGCGATCCCGACCGCCATCGCGCGGGCTATCGGCCTCGACGTCGGGCCCGACGCCGATCCCTCTACCCACGTCCGCCGTTGGCTGCACGAGCGCCGGGTTCTGCTGCTGCTGGACAACTGCGAGCACCTCATCGACGCGTGTGCGCACGTGGTCGAGGACCTGCTTGGCGCCGGCGACGGCGTCCGCGTCCTCGCCACCAGCCGTGAGGCACTCGGCGTGCACGGGGAGGTGCAGGTGCCGCTGCCGCCACTGCCCCCGGCCGACGGCTCCAGGCTGTTCGTCGCCCGCGCCCACGCGGTGCGACCCGGGCTTGGAATCTCCGAGGACGACCCCGTGGTGGCGCAGATCTGCGAGCGTCTTGACGGCATGCCCCTGGCCATAGAGCTCGCCGCGGCGCGCGTCGGCGTCCTGGTCCCCGAGAAGCTGCTCGCACGTCTGGACGACAGCTTCGGCGTCCTCACCGCGGGACCCCGGACTGCGGAGGCACGTCACCAGACGCTCCGGGCGGTCATCGACTGGAGCTACGACCTGCTGTCGGAGGAGGCGAAACGCCTGGTGCGCCGGCTGTCCGTCTTCGCCGGTGGCTGGACGGTGGAGGCGGCCGAAGACGTGTGTGCCGAACGCGGGGTCGTCGTCCTCGACCTGCTCGACCGGCTCGTCGCGCAGTCGATGGTCACCCTCACCGACGACGGCCGGTTCGGCCTGCTGCAGACCGTCCGGCTGTACGCCGCCGAGCAGCTCCGCGCCGACCCCGACGACGCCGAGCGCACCGGCCGACGCCTCGCGGACTTCTTCACCCGGTTCGCCGAGGAGGCCGAACAAGGACTCCGCGGCCCCGACCAGCGGCGCTGGCTGCTGCTGGTGGGCGTGGAGGAGGCGAACCTGCGGGCAGCTCTGGACTGGGCCGAGGCGCACACCGAGCACGAGGCCGACCTCGGGCTGCGGCTGACCGCCTCGCTCGGCTGGTACTGGTACGTCGGCCGACAAGCCGACGGACGAGGGCGGCTGGCCACCATGCTCGCCGCCGCGCCGCCGCGCCCGTCGGAGGCACGCGCGCGGGCGCTGCAGTCGCTGTCCTTGGTGCTGCGCCCCGCCGGCTGCATCGTGCACCCCCACGCGAACGCCGCGGCGGCCGCGCGAGAGAGCCGCGCGCTCCTCGAGGACCTCGGCCTGGAGGGTCCCGCGGCCGTCTCGGCGTTGCTCGCAGCCGTCGAAGGCGTCGCCGCCGCCGACCCGCTGCCGTCCGTGGCCGAGGCCGCGGCTGCGCGAGCTCGGCTGGCCGCCGTGGGCGACGCCTGGGGATCGGCGTTGGCCGACTTCGTCGAGATGGAGCTGCGGATGCACGCGGGAGACCCGGATGCGGCGATCGGGCTGGGAGAGCGCGCCGCCGCGGCCTTCGATCGGCTGGGCGACGCCTGGGGACGCTCGGCGGTGCGGCTGCACCTGGGCATGGCGATGCGTCTTGCGGGCCGGACCGACGAGGCCGAGCGGTTCCTGTCGGAGGTCGTGTCGGTCGCCACCGAGTGCGGCCTGCCGAACAACCTCCTGCGGGCGCTCGTGGAGCTCGGCGAGTCAGCATTGCACCGTGGGGACCCCGTCACGGCGGAGCGCAAGCTGTCAGAGGCCGAGCAGGTCGCCGTGCAGGTCCCGGATGCGACCTCCGAAGGGCTGATCGCACTCGGCCGCGGCACGGCAGCCCGGCTGCGAGGCGACCGTCCAGCCGCGAAGGCCCGCTACCTCGAGGCGATCGCGCACCTGGACGCCGGGGGCGTCGAGATCAACGCGGCCGCAGCGAGGGTTGGGCTCGGCGCAGCGCTGCTGGACGACGACGCCGTGGACCCGGGCGAGGTGACCGCGGTCTTGCTGGCGGCGCTCGACGCCGGGGAGCGGCACGCCGACGTGGGCGTCACGGCTGCGTCCTGCGAGCAGCTCGCGCGGGTTGCGGCGCGCGACGGCGAGGGTGTGCGCTGCAGCGCCATGCTGGCTCGGGCCTCGTCGCTGCGCCGCCTGCACCGGCTGCCGGCCCCGGCCGTGCAGCAGCGCGACGTCGAGGAGTGCGCGGACTGCGTCTGAGGTCACGGCTCGATGCGGAAGCCTGCCTCGACGATCGCCCGGCAGACCGCGTCGCGGGAGGCGGTGCCACCCATGCGGACCCGGCCCGTGCGGGCGTCGACCAGCAGCGTGACGACGCCCTCGACGTCGCGGATGCATGCACTGACCCGCCGGAGGGATTCGCGGTCGTCGACACCCACGACGATCAGCTCGAGCTCGTCCATGACACCGACGTTGCCGCGTGGGAATGTCCGGGGCCTGTCGGCTCCGGCACCGCAGCCCGGCGGCGTGGACAGCGGCTGGACAGTCGATGGACGGCGAGGCACCGCATGCTGCCGTCATGCGCACCACCACAACACCAGATCCTGTCCACCACGGCCCTGCCCACCACGGGGCCGCCCACCACGGCCCTGCCCACCACGGGGCCGCCCCCGCCGACCTGACCGTCACCCACACCCCTGATCACGACGCGCACGCCGGACACGCCGGACACGCCGGGCACGGTGACCACGCCGCCCTGTTCCGCGACCGCTTCTGGTTCTCACTGCTGCTGGCGATCCCGGTCGTCGCGATGAGCCACAACCTCCAGATGTGGTTCGGTTACTCCTTCCCGCACTTCACCGGTGACGCGCTGATCTCCCCCGTGCTCGGCACGCTGGTGTTCCTCTACGGCGGCTGGCCGTTCCTGACCGGCGGGATCGCCGAGGCACGCGAGCGCACTCCGGGGATGATGCTGCTGATCTCGATGGCGATCACCGTCGCGTTCGGCTCGAGCATGGCCGCCAGCCTCGGATGGTTCTCTGTCGAGGTCTGGTGGGAGCTGTCCCTCCTCATCGTCATCATGCTCCTTGGCCACTGGCTGGAGATGCGCGCCATCGGCCAGGCCCGCGGCGCGCTCGCCGCCCTTGCCGAGCTCCTCCCCGACGACGCCGAACGAGTGTCGGCGGACGGCAGCACCATCCGCGTCGCGGTCGCCGATCTGCGGATGGCTGACGTCGTCCTGGTCCGCCCCGGCGGTCGGATCCCAGTGGACGGCACCATCGTCTCCGGCACCGCCGATGTCGACGAGTCAATGCTGACCGGTGAGTCCAACCCCGTCGCGCGCGCCGAGGGCGACCGCGTCGTGGCCGGCAGCGTCGCCACGGATGGCGCGCTTCGACTGCGGGTCGACGCGGTCGGCGCCGACACGGCCCTCGCCGGCATTCAGCGCCTGGTCGCGGAGGCGGAGCTATCCCGCTCCAGGACCCAGGTCCTCGCCGACCGGGCCGCCGCGCTGCTCTTCTACGTCGCGTTGGCCAGCGGTGCCCTCACCATGCTGGTCTGGACCCTGCTCGGCCAGCCAGCCAACGCGCTCACACGGGCCGTCACGGTCCTCATCATCGCCTGCCCGCACGCGCTGGGCCTGGCCATTCCGCTGGTGACGTCGATCTCGACCGCCAAGTCCGCCCGCAGCGGCATCCTGGTCAAGGACCGGCTGGCGCTGGAGCAGATGCGCACCGTCGACGCGGTGCTGTTCGACAAGACCGGCACGCTGACCCGAGGCGCGCACACCGTTGTGGACGTCGCATCCGTCAGCGGTGACGACGAGGAGATCCTGGCCCTGGCCGCCGCGGTCGAAGCCGACAGCGAGCACCCCCTCGCCCGCGCCATCGTCGCTGCGGCGGCCACACGAGGCCTTCGTGCGCCTACGGCAACCGGCTTCAGGCCGCTCGCCGGCCGCGGTGTCCGTGCCCAGGTCGACGGGGCCACCGTCGCCGTCGGCGGTCCGGCACTGCTGCGCGAGCTGGACGTCGCAATCTCCGAGGCGCTCGCCAGTCAGATCAGCCGATGGGAGCGACGCGGCTCCGCCGTGCTGCACGTCATCCGCGACGGCGTCGTCCTCGGCAGCCTCGCCCTAGAGGACGAGATCCGACCGGAGAGCCGGGAGGCGGTCGCCGAGCTGCGGCGCCTGGGGATCACCGTCGGCATGATCACCGGCGATGCCCGCCAGGTGGCAGAGGCGGTCGCCGACGAGCTGGGCCTCACCGAGGTCTTCGCCGAGGTGCTGCCAGCCGACAAGGACGCCGCAGTCGCGGCGCTTCAAGCCCGCGGCCACGTGGTGGCCATGGTCGGCGACGGTGTCAACGACGCACCTGCCCTGGCACGCGCCGACGTCGGCATCGCCATCGGCGCCGGCACCGATGTCGCCATCGAGTCCGCCGGCGTCGTGCTGGCATCCGACGACCCCCGCGGCGTTCTCGGCGTGCGCCGCCTGTCCGCGGCCAGCTACCGCAAGATGATCCAGAACCTGTGGTGGGCCGCCGGGTACAACCTGCTCGCCATCCCGCTCGCCGCTGGCGTCCTCGCCTTCGCCGGGTTCGTCCTGCCGATGGCGGTCGGGGCGACGCTGATGAGCTTGTCCACCATCGTCGTGGCCGCCAACGCCCAGCTGCTGCGCCGCGTCGACCTGACCCCAGGAGGGCGGCGGTGACCCACGCCCCGCCCGTCGCCCCCACCCCACGCCCGTGGCCACCGCTCTGGTTCGGTGGCCACGCGCCACGGTCACGGGGTGCCGTCCTCCTCGACCGGGCGCTCGCCGGCATCGGCTGGACCGCCCTGATCGGCATCTGGTTCTTCCCCTTCTCCGCATCCGGGTTGATCGCCCCCGGCTGGGCCGTCCTGGTGGTCCAGGCGCTGTGGGTCGCCCACGCGCTGCTGGCCGCCCGGATCAGCCATCGCCACCCCCGTCTGGTCCCACTCGTGGTCCTCCAGGCGCTGCTCGTCTGGTACGCGTCCCTGACCCTCGGGGCAGCCGTGCTGGGCTGGAGCCCATGACCCCTCGGACCCACATCCCGATGACGCCGTCCCCCGGCCCCCCGCCTGAAGGAGCACCCACATGTCCACCGTCACCACCACCTCCGACCGTTTCCCCCGCCACACCTCCGCCACCACCAGCGGAGGCGTGGCGGAGCGCCTCGCCCAGCTGGAGTCCCGCAGCGGCCCCGTCGGGCCGATGGTGTCCACCATGGCGGGATCCCCCTCGACCCTGATCGGCTACCTCGAGCTCTCCCGTGCGATGGGCCGCAGCCGCCTGACTCGAACGCTCACCGAGCGGATCTCGCTGGCGGTGCAGTCCAACCTCGGTTGCGCGCTGTGCCTCACCGCCCATACCGACGCCGCGCGCCGCCTTGGAATCAACGAGGCCGAGATCGCGATGGCGAAGCAGGGAACCTCCGCAGACCCCCGGCTCGCCGAGATCGTCGCCTTCGGCTGGCAGGTCCACGTCGACCCGGGCTCGACCACCGACGACGACGTCGCCCGGCTCCGCGCGCTGGGGCTGTCCGACCGCGACATCCTCGACATCGTCGCCCTGGTCGCGCTGAACGTGCTCACCGGATCATTCAACCTGGTGGCCGGGCTCGAGCCTTCGCCCTGACTGGCCCCCGCACTGACGACCCCCTTCGCGGGCTCGGGTACCTCGACCCGCTCATCACGGAGCAGCGATGGCGGCCTGGAGTTCGTCCATCGCGGGCAACTCGCTCCGACTTCGCACCTTCGACGGAGAATGATCACCATGCCCACCACCCACCGCGTCCTCTGGATGGCCCTCGCCGTCCTCTGCCTCCTCCTGACTGCATGCAGCTCCTCGCCCCCCAGCGACGACGACACCGCAGCAACCCGAACCATCGAGGTGATGATGCGCGACATCGCCTTCGAACCGACCAACATCACCGTGGCCGACGGCGAGACCGTCCGCGTGCAGTTCGCCAACGAGGGCACCCTCGCCCACGACGCGTTCGTCGGGGACGAGGCCGCCCAGGAGGCCCACGAGGAGGAAATGGCCGAGATGGCCGACATGGACCACGGGACAGACGACTCCGACGCCGACGGCGTGACCGTCCAGCCCGGCGAGGCGGCCGAACTGCTCGTGACCGGCGGCCCGGACGGCACCCTCATCGGCTGCCACCAACCTGGCCACTACGCCTCCGGGATGGTGATCACCGTCCAGCCGGCCTGAGCCGAGCAGGGTGCCGGTCGTGCAGGAAGAACGACCTCACCGTGCTCACCGGCGAGACGCGTTGGACCACGGCATCGGCAGAAGGGGTTATTCCGACAACTCATCCGGGTATGGCCCGCGGCGCGGACATCTGGTGTCGCTCGCCCGCGATTGCCTTGCACCGTTCCCGAACCCGACTGCACAGGAGCTGAACTGATGACATCCGACCAGGCCGACCAGCACCACGCAACCGACGGTGATCACGACGGCTCGGGCATGCAGAAGGGCATGTACCTGCGCTTCGGCGCCATGATCCTGACCGCGATCGTGGTCATGTACTGGGTCATGTTCGTCGGCTCGTGGGAGCTGAGCCACGTCCGGTTCAGCCAGAGCCGCGTGTTCATGGCAATCACCATGGGCGGCACGATGGGCTTGGTCATGCTCGCCTGGATGCTCAACATGTACCGCAGTACCAAAGTCAACATCGCCATTGTCGTGGTCAGTCTTCTTGTCTTCGCCGTCGGCGTGACCCTCGACCGCAGCCAGGCCACTGTCGATGACGGCGCGTTCATGAAGGCGATGATCCCTCACCACTCCTTGGCCATCACCCGCTCCGAGCGGTTCAACAATGACGACGTTCGAGTGTGCGATCTGGCCGTGGCGATCAGCGAAGCCCAGCGCCGTGAGATCCTGGAGATGGACTGGCTGATCGAGGACATTGCCGAAAACGGCGCCGCGACAACTCGCGAGGAGGCCAACACACGACCCGTACCGGACTTCGACCGCCCCGCCGACCGACAGTGCCCAGCCGAGTAGTACGTGGTGTGCGATATTCCTGGCAACGACACCTCTGGGTCAAGCGGGTGCCCGGTCGCCGGACACCCGTTTGCCCCCCCCCTACGGCGCTGGCGGGAGCTTCTCCAGCCACACGGCGCGCCAGTAGGAGTAGATGCCTCTGGCGCAGAGGCGGTGGTAGTCGCCGGGGCAGACAATTCCGTCCAGCACGTAGGCGTCAGACTTGAAGTCGATCATCCTGCCGGTGCGCTCGTCGATGATGCGATCGACGCGTTGGAGCACGGTGGCCTCCTGTCCACAGAAGCGGAGTTCCTCGACATCGAAGATGAGGCCGCGGTTGGCGTTGTTCGCGTCCAGGGTCGCCTCGATCTCCTCTCGGCTCTTGATCCGCACGCGGTCGCCGGGTCGTAGCTCGAACGGGGCAGGCGGTGTCTTCCGAAGGGAGCCTTGCACGGCCGGAAAGGTCGCGCCCCCGTTGACCTGGAGCCGTCGTGGGAGCCGGCGGCTGAGGACCTGGTACTTGTTGACCAGCGCGACGAGCATGACCTTCACCAGCCGGCGCAGCCCCCAGTTGCGCACGTGATGCGGGTACTGCGCCAGTCGGGTGAATGGCAATGGCCGCGTCGCGTCAAGGATCTCGGTGGCCTGGCACAGATGGGCCGGGCTCTCGCCATCGGTGTTGCGTCTGGTCGGGGCCACCAGCGGCAGGAGCCGCTCCCGCTGCGACGGCGTCAGCTGCTCGCCGCAGCCTGGTAGCGCCCGGACACTGTCGGGGTCAAGACGTTCCAGCCACGCGGCCTTCCAGTGGATCAGACACCGTGCTTGGCATCCGCCGTGAGCAGATCCGTCACAGCGAACGCCGGAGAGGAACACGGCGTCATCCATCTCTCGAAGGTCAGCCCGGCCGTCGCAGGTCACCTTTGCCGTCTTGTGCACGCGCATGGTCTGACCGCAGTAGGTGAGCATCTCCGGCATGAAGGGCAGTCCTTCAAGCCGTCCGTCAGCATCAAGGGTCGCAATGATGTCCTCGGCGGACCTGACCGCAACGAGATCGCCCGGCCGAAGCGGCACCT
Organism: Euzebya rosea; assembly: GCF_003073135.1. NCBI lineage: Bacteria > Bacillati > Actinomycetota > Nitriliruptoria > Euzebyales > Euzebyaceae > Euzebya > Euzebya rosea. Next base: position 405,890 of record NZ_PGDQ01000004.1, on the reverse strand, counting down.
GACGGGAGGGGATCACGACGATGCCTCCGCTCGACACAACGGTCGGTTGAGTGGGGGCGACGCTGTCGGAGGCCCGACTGGTTCGAGTTGGGTCTGGCCGACGGGGCTGGTGGCCTGGACGGAGTCACGAAGGACCTCGATAGGCCAGGCGAACAGTGACAGCGTGTCCACGGGCTGGTCTGTACCGCTGTCAGGGGCGGGGTGTGCGGATTGCAGCGCTGAGTGGGCCGCGTCGGGCGCGGCGAGCAGGCCGAGCAGCACGAGGCTGGCCGGCATCGGTCGCCGGATCTGGTTGGGGGTGGTCATGGCGATGCGTTCCTTGGTCGCGACTCGTTGGGACCATCCGGCAGGAGCCAGTGGTCGCGGGTCGCACCCGAATGCAGCGAGGCGGGTCAGCGGTGCACGCGAACCACGGGTGGTCGCGTGACGAACGCCCGGGCGGGCTGGCGCGCCGGGTGCGGACGCAGCAGCACGGGCCGGGCGACCCGCTGTCCTCTAGATCCGGAGGATGGCGAGCAGCGCGAGCCGCGAGGGATGACGCTTCTGGGGACGGCCTGCGCGGGTGCCGGGCATCACCGGGCCGGTTGATTGATCGGCGGACCGGTTGCCGCGCACAACTGCGACGAACGCCAGAGCCCAGAGCAGCACCAAGCCGGACAGGCGCGCGGTGGGCTGCCCCCTCCGGTGCTCGCTTTCGGCCGGCGCGGCGTCCTCCGGATGCCCGGTGTGGCCATCGGCATCAGGGACGTAGGAATGGATGTGTTGCCCACCGTCCCCGATGGCGTCGAAGTGGGGATGTGCCACGAGCACGCCAAGGCCCTGCGTCACCACGATGACGCTCACGCAGAGGAGCACGAGCACGCGCACCATGCGGACTATATCGGCAGGTTGCGGCACGACCCAAAGTCGTGGATACCCCCAAGGGGCAACGCTCGGTCAGGGTTCGAGCGAGGATTCCTCAAGGCAACGACATCTCACGCGCGGTTCACCCATGACGCCGACGAATCGCACCGGTCACATCGGAGCGGCCCACGAAGCGAGCGCGACGCGGCCCACGAAGGCCAGAACGGCAACGACGGCGGCCATGGTGACGATGCACGGATCCTCCATCGTGTGTCAGAGGGATCCCCACAGCGGGTCGGTGGAGCCAGCACGGTCGCGATGCGCGGCGCCAAGCTGGCGTCGATCAACAGCAGTCGCCCGATGCCCCTGGCTGGTCAGGCCGCAAGCAGGGGCGTACCCCGTGACTGCGGCCCACCACGTCCTCGCATCAGCGATCTGCTCGTCGGTCTGACCGTAGTCAGCCCAGAGGATCGCCTCGCCGTCGTCCGTAGCTGCGAGCCGGGCGACGTCGTCAGCCGGACTCCGCGTAGCCGCGATCACGGGGCTGCCGGAGAGCCGGTCGGGGTTGACTTCGATGTGGCTGAGGTCACGTTGCCGCGCAGCCCACCTCGTCGCAGATGGCTGCCGGCTGACCTCGGCAGCGAGGTAGTGGCCGCGGGGCGCCAGCTCCCGGACGTCATCGACCGGACCGTACGTCCCCGCACTGACATCACGCGTCAGGCGGGAGCGCTCGCTGTGCCTGCATCGTCATGGCGCTGAAGGATGTCGGCGAGCAGCTCTCGTTGGGCCGCCGAGAGCGGTGGGGCCCGGTCGACGACCTGGCGCACGTAGTCCGCGACGTCCGTGGCGCCGCGCCCGTCAGTCGCGCTCCGACCAGGAACTGGCGAGGACGTCGTCGTGCGCAGGACCGGATTGCGATCGTCCGTACCGACGGACGACGTTGACGACCGCGAGCTCCTTGCGCGCCCCTCCTCCTGAGCCTTCGTCGGCAGCCGTGTCGCCATCGCGAACTACGACGCAGGCACCGCCCGTGCTGTGTCAGGAATCTCCGCCAGCCACGTCGAAACCGCGAGCCATCGCAGCGCCCGAACGTCTTCCAGGATCCTTGACACAGACAGCCCCTCGGCCCCGTCACACCAGACACGCGTCTTGCAGTTCGAGGTGGGCTGTGGGCCGCGCGTCCTGGTCGGTCGGCGTGTCGGGGGTGGTGTGGGTGACGGTGTCGATGCGGGTGATGTCGGCTGGGCATGGCTACCGGTACCTGACGTCGTCGGTCGCCATCGGCGATGGGCAACGTCAGTCCGGGTTGCCGTTGACGGCCTACTACACCGCGGACGGCACCCCACCCGGGCGATGGCTCGGCAGCGGCCTGGCCGGCCTCGGGGACGGCCGCATCCGGGCAGGTGATGTGGTGGAGGAGGCCCAGCTGGCGTTGCTGCTGGGCGAAGGGCGCGACCCGATCACCGGCGCCCCGCTGGGTCGTGCCTACCCCCAGTACCTGTCCCGGGCGGAGCGGGTGGCGGCGCGGGTCGCCCGGCTCGATGGGGGGCTGGATCGTGAGCAGCGGGCCGCGGCCATGGCGTCCATCGAGTCGGCAGAGGCCTCGCGACCGACCCGTCGCGCAGTTGCCGGGTTCGACTTGACCTTCTCGGTCCCCAAGTCGGTGTCGGTCCTGTGGGCCCTCGCCCCCGCTGAGGTGCAGGCCAAGATCGTCGCTGCCCACCATGCGGCCATCGACGATGTCCTGCGGCTGTTCGAGGCGGAGGTGGCCGCTACCCGGATGGGCGCGGATGCCGGGGATGGGGCGGTTGCCCAGGTCGACGTCACCGGCGTGAGCGCAGTCGCCTTCGATCACGTCGACTCCCGTGCGGGGGATCCACAGCTGCACACCCATGTCGTGATCGCCAACAAGGTCCAGACCGCCCTCGATGGCAAGTGGCGATCCCTGGATGGCCGGCCGGTGCATGCGGCGATGGTGGCGCTGTCGGAGCACTACCGAGCGGTGCTGGCCGACCACCTCACCCGCACTCTCGGGCTCACCTGGCACCAACGCGACCGTGGCGCTGATCGCAACGCCTGTTGGGATCTCACCGGCGTCCCCGAGGAGCTGCTCGAGCTGTTCTCGTCGCGGGCTGCGGCGATCGGGGCGGTCAAGGACGACCTGGTCGCCGCCTACGTCGCCGAACACGGCCACCAGCCGACAGCCCGGACGGTGCTGAAGCTGCGGCAGCAGGCCACCCTGGCCACCCGGCCCGACAAGACGGTGACGCCACTCGCAGCGCTGATGACCAGCTGGCGGGAACGGGCCTCTGCCGTCCTCGCCCGGCCCGCCGAGGACTGGGCAGCCGGTCTGCTACACGACGGCCAGCGCAGACAGCAGCTGCTCACCGCCGACGCGCTGTCGGAGGCAACCGTTGCAGGCGTTGCAGCTCAGGTCGTGGACGTGGTGGGTGAACGACGGTCGACGTGGCACCGATGGAACCTGCACGCCGAGACATCCCGCCAGCTCACCGGCGTCCGCTTCGCAACCACCACCGACCGTGAGCGCCTCGTGCGGCGGATCGTGCACGCAGCCGAACAGCAGTCCGTCCGTCTCACCCCGCCCGAACTCGCCACCGTCCCCGCAGAGCTCCGCCGTGCGGATGGGACCAGCGTGCTGCGACCCCGTCACAGTGAGGTGTTCACCTCAGCCGAGCTTCTCGCCGCCGAGGACCGGCTGCTCGACCTCGGCCGCACCACCACCGCACCGACCCTTCCTCCCCACACAAGCGACCAGGCCGTGACGGCGGGTGGGCTCGGGAACGATCAGGCCGCCGCGGTGACCGCAGTGGCGACGTCGGGGCGGGTTGTGGATGTGCTGATCGGCCCTGCCGGCGCCGGCAAGACCACCGCCATGCGCACCCTCCGCCAGGCCTGGACCAGCCTCTACGGCGCCAACTCGGTGATCGGCCTTGCCCCATCCGCGGCCGCCGCCGAGGTCCTCGGTCAGGACCTGGGCGTCCCGGCGGACACGCTCGCCAAGTGGCTGCACGACCACCACGCCGGCAACGCGACCCTGACGGCCGGGCAGCTGGTCATCATCGACGAAGCGTCCCTGGCCGGCACCCGCAGCCTGCACACCATCGCCGACCACGCCGCCACCGTCGGCGCCAAGGTCCTCGTCGTCGGCGACCCCGCACAGCTCGCATCCGTCGATGCCGGCGGCGCCCTGCAACTCCTCGCCCGCGACCGCGACGACGTCGCACACCTCACCGACGTCCGCCGCTTCACCCAGCCCTGGGAAGCCGCCGCAACCCTGCAACTACGCGACGGCAACCCCACCGTCCTCGACACCTACAGCCAGCACGACCGGCTGCACGACGGCGACACCGAACAGATGCTCAACACCGCCTACACCGCCTGGCAGACCGACCAGGCCGCCGGGAAGCACAGCCTGCTCATCGCCCCCACCCGCGATCAGGTCCTCGCCCTCAACATCCGCGCCCAGGCCGACCTGATCGCCTCTGGCCACGTCGACGCAGCGGACACGGTGGCGTTGCACGACGGCACCACCGCCGGGGTCGGCGACGTGGTGGTGACCCGTCGCAACGACCGGCGCCTCCACGGCGCCGGCGGGTGGGTCCGCAACGGGGACCGCTGGCGCATCACCGCCCTGCACCCCGACGGCACCGTCGACGTCCGCCGCCAGCGCCTGCCGTCCAGCAGCCCGACACGACTGCCCGCCAGCTACGTCGACGCCCACGTCGAGCTGGGCTACGCAACGACCGTGCACCGGGCGCAGGGCGCGACGGTGGACACCGCTCACGCGATCGTCGGTCCGGGGATGACCCGGGAGACGCTGTACGTCGCCATGACCCGCGGACGACAGTCAAACGACGCCTACACCTGCACCGACACCCTCGACATCGAAGCCCACCAGCACACCGACGCACCGACCGGCTGGGCGGTACTGGCCGGCGTGCTCGCCCGCATCGGTGCCGAGGCGTCCGCTCACCAGATGATCACTGCCGAACAGGACCGCTACGGCAGCATCGCCCAGCTCGCCGCGGAGTACGACACCATCGCCGCCGCAGCACAGCGACCGCGCTGGACCTCCCTCATCCGTGCATGCGGTCTACGCGAGGACCAGGTGGAGGCAGTCATCGCCTCTGACGCCTTCGGACCGCTCTGCGCCACGCTGCGCACCATCGAAGCCCACCGCCTCGATGTCAGCGCGCTCCTGCCACGACTCGTGCACGCACGACCGTTGGAGGACGTCGATGACATCGCCGCGGTCCTGCACCACCGGGCCCAGACTGCCGTGAGCACGTTGGCCAAAAAGACCCGAGCCCGACCACCTGATTTGATCGCCGGACTGATCCCTGTGGTCACAGGATCCATGTCCGGCGACATGCGAACCGCACTCGACGTTCGTCAACAGCTCATCCAGCAGCGCGCCGAGGAGCTCGGCCGGACCGCTCTGGCCGATGGCGCCAGGTGGACGCGCCACCTTGGCCGACCCCCCGTCGATGCACACCGACGCCGGGAGTGGTTCGGTGACCTGGCCACCGTCGCCGCCTATCGCGACCGTCACGCCGTCACGGGCGATGCGCCACTCGGTCGAAGGCAGTACGTCGAACCGACGCCGGGACGCTCCTTCGCCATGGCTGCGATGCGTCGCGCTCATCAGACCGCCATCGCAGAGCAGTACCGCCCAGATGACGTGGGCAGACGGCATCAACGCACCCTGGAAGGACCCGGTCGTGGCATCTGACACCACCCTTGGATGCGCTGCCCGATGTCAGGCGTGGTCGGGCGGATATCATCGCTGTATGACGATGACAGCGGTAGATGTAGATACTGAACCGGCGTTGTTCTCGAGCGCGACCAGCTTGTTCCGGAGCCTCGGGGACCCGACGCGGCTGGCGATCCTCCAGCTGCTCGCCGGCCGCGCCCAGCGGGTCGTGGACCTGACCGGCCAGCTCGAGCTGGCCCAGTCCACCGTCTCAGCGCACTGCGCGTGCCTGCGGGACTGCGGCCTGATCGTCGGTCGGCCGGAGGGACGGGCGACGGTGTACGCCCTGGCGCCGGAGGTGGAGCTACGGCGCCTGCTGGCCGCTGCGGAGGATCTACTGGCCGCGACCGGTCACGCCGTCGCCCTGTGCCCCGCCTACGGCGACGCGGTGACGGGATGACGGCGACCGACCTCCGGCAACGTGGCCCTGCGCGTCGCGCGGTGCGGCTGGAGCAGCTGACCATCGGCTACAACGTGGTCGAGGGCGTCATCGCCGTCGGCGCAGGCGTGGCCGCGGGCCTGGTGTCACTGATCGGCTTCGGGGTGGACTCTGGCATCGAGGTGGCCGCCGCCGGCGTGGTGCTGCACCGACTGCTCTCCGAGCTGCGCGGTGGTGAGGTGGACGAAGCCGCTGAACGGCGATCGCTCAAGTTCATCGCCGCGACGTTCTTCGCCCTGGCGGCCTACGTCACAGTCGAGGGCGTCATCCGCCTGCTCGGGGATGAGACGCCAGACGCCAGCCCAATCGGTGTCGCCCTGACCGGCGCTTCGGTGGTCATCATGCCGTGGCTGGCCCGCGCCAAGCGCCGCGCCGGTGAGGCACTCGGCTCCAGACTGGTCATCGCCGACGCCGCCGAGACACGGCTGTGCGCATGGCTGTCGGTCTCCACCTTCGCCGGTCTGCTGGCCTTCAGCCTGTTCGGCTGGACGTGGCTGGACGCCCTGGCCGGCTTCGTCATCGCCGGCTTCGCGGTGATGGAGGGACGCGAGGCCTGGGAGGGCAAGATCGACTGCGGTGACGATGCGTGCGGTTGATCAGCCGAGATCGATCGATGGATCGGTCCCCGTCGCAGCCGCTCGCACCTGCTCACGCGACCAGTTGGGGTAGGCAGCGGGCAGGTCGTGTGCGGCGGACGGGTGTCGGGCTGTCCGCACGCACCGGTGGGCGCTGGCCAGCCGCTGCGCCCGCCCGGCCACCGGGATGGGATCCTCTGCCCCGTCGGCCAGCAGCACCGGCACCCCCCGTTCGTCGAGCTGCTCCAGTGCGGTCTCCCACTCGCCACGGATGATCAGCCCCTCCATGCCGCCCAGGTAGGCCGGCCAGGTGTGCAGCACCCCGTGTCGGGCCAACCGCACCGGCCACTGCGGCGACACCGCGGTCCACAGCCACTGCGCGGTGCTGCGGTACTCACACATCAGTGCGCAGGTGCGCTCGGCCAACCCGGTGTCCAGCCCGAAGAACCGCTCGAGCGGGCCCAGGCGGGCGATGTGCCGCTCAGCCTCCTCCCGGCTGTCGTACAGCGGGGCGCTGAACGCGACCACCCGGACGGTCTCCGGACGACGGGCAGCCCAGTGCAGTGCCACCAGCGTCCCCATGGAGTGCCCGACCACCGTCAGGGGGCGGCCGGTCAGACCCAGCTCGTCCACCATCGCGTCCAGCGCATCCAGGTGTGCCTCCCGGGAGAAGTCGCCGCGGTCGACGTCCATCGATGCGCCGAAGCCGAGGAGGTCCGGCACCACCACCTCCGCGTCCTCCGCGAGGACGTCGTAGCCGCCGCCCCACCAGTCACCCGACGCGGTCAAGCCGTGCAACAGCACGATGACCGGCCGATCCTCGCCGGCACCCAGACGCCGTACGGCCAGCCCGCCGGCCCGCCCGCGCTCACCCGACGGTGGCGACCAGCCGCGGACCGCCGGCGAGGTCACGTGGCGCACCAGCCAGGAGCCCGCAGCCAGCGCAACGACCGACGCCACGGCCGCCGGCGGAGACGGCCTCATGGCGAGACCCCCAGATGCGCCGCCAACAGGTCGTCCAGCTGGGCGGCCTCGACGGCGCCGGTGTGGCGGTAGGTGATCTGACCGTCGGCGTCGACGAGCAGCGTGGTCGGCATGCCGAAGCCACCGATCGCCGTGAAGTACTCGGCCATCGGATCGCGAGCCTGGTCGTAGGTGACGTCAAGTTCGGACAGGAACTCCAGAGCGGCCTCCTCGTTGTCCTGCACGTTGATCCCGATGAAAGCCACCTCTTCCCCAAAGCACCGTTCCGTATCCCGCAGGACGGGCATCTCCTCCACACAGGGTCCGCACCACGTGGCCCAGAAGTTGACCAGCAGCGGCCGCCCCTCGTAGGCACTCAGATCCACCTCCGGTCCGGGACCCAAGGGGAGCAGGGGCCCTGGGAGCAGGTCCTCCGGGACCTCCTCGACCGCCGGACCGAGTCCGGGTGGCGTGGACAGCTGTGGCTGGAAGACCGTCGCCACGCCGCCGTCGGACCGCAGCCCGGCGGCGACGGCGGCACCGACGCCCGCGACGACCAGGACGACCAGTCCGAGGACCGCCCACCGCGCGACCGGACGACGACCACGATCGGCCGTCCCCAGATCGTGCGCGTCGGGCAGCCCCAGCGACATCGGGTCAGCCCTGCGGCTGGCGGTGGGTCCGCAGCTGCTCGGACACGGCCGCCTGCTGGGATTCGAGCTGGCGCAACCGCTCCCGGAGGGACTCCTCCGACGAGTCGTCGGCCGTGTCCTCCTTCGCAGCGTCACCCGGCATCATCATCTTCATCATGACGACCATCGACAACGGGCAGATCGCGAGGAACAGGATCGGCAGCGCCGCAGCGAACCAGCCGGGGGCGACCAGCCACACCCCGGCGGCGACGGCCACCATCGCGGCGATCACCTTGGGGTGCATGCACATCTTCAGCATCTTCATCGTGACTCCAGTCGAAGGCGCCCTTGTCGGCGCACCAACCACTATATGGCGTAGTAGATCAGGTTGCCGGACGGCCCTTGCCGAAGCGACGCAGCCGCAGGGACTTCGTGCCACGCTGACGCTTGAGAACGCCATGGCCGCGCCGGCGATGATGGGGTTCGACAGGCCGAGGGCCGCCAGGGGGATGGCGAGGTGCCTATGGCGATGCCCAGGTCGGCCTGCGCCAGCGCAGGGGCGTCGTTGACGCCGTCCCCGACCATCGCCACGACCTCGCCCTGCGCCTGCAGTCGCTGCACCTCCGACTGCTTGTCGGAGGGCAGGGCCTCGGCCATCACCCGGTCGATGCCCACGCCGTCGGCCACCGCCTGTCCGGTCCGGGCGTTGTCGCCGGTGATCATGGCCACCGTCAGGACATGTCGTGCAGCCGGTCGACGATCGCCGCGGCGTCATCCTTGACGGTGTCGGCCACCGCCAGGCCCCCCGCAAATCACCCTCCCAGCCGGCGACGACCGCCGTCTTGCCGGCGGACTCCAGCGCCCGGGCCCGGTCGTCGAGGTCCTCGGCGAGGATCAGGCCGGCCTCGGCCAGCAGCTTGCGCCGACCGACCCAGACCATGACGCCATCGACGTCCGTACGCACACGATGCCCGGCGAGCGCCTCGTCGCTCCCCGCTGGGAGGGTGTCGTCCCGGGACCGCGCAGCCGTGGTGATGGCCTGGCCGATGGGGTGCTCGCTGTCGGCCTCGACCGCACCGACGCGACGCTGCAGCTCCTCCTCAGTGGTGGCAGCGGCCTGGACGTCGGTCAGCGACATCCGCCCCGTGGTCAGGGTTCCGGTCTTGTCGAACACCACCGTGGTGATGGTGCGGATTCGCTCCAGCACCTCCACGCCCTTGATGAGGATGCCGATGTTCGCCCCGCGGCCCGTCCCCACCATGATCGCGGACGGGGTCGCCAGGCCCCGGGCGCAGGGGCACGCGATGATCAGCACCGCCACTGCGGCGACCAGCCCACCGATGCGCCTCACCCTTGCCGGCCTGGGCGTTGGCCACCAGCTTGACGATCTGAGCAGCTCGGCGTGCCGCTTCGGGTCCCGGAAGTGAGAGGTGCCGCCATCCACGAGCAGGTCGCCAGCGGAAGGCAGGCCGAGGGGACAAGCGTTCCTGACATCACATCGTAGAGGGTTCTCCGCCCGGGCCCGCAAGCACGGCAATGACCGGCAAGCGGATGGTTGGTGTTCCAGTCCGTGCGGTAAGGTGCCGACGATCCAGTGCACGCTACGACGACGAATAGGAGATGCGATGGCGAAGGATCCGGTCTGCAACATGATGGTTGAGGAGGGCGACGCCGTCGCGACGGTCGACCACGACGGCTCGACGTACTACTTCTGCAGCAAGGACTGTGCGGAGGAGTTCGAGGAGAACCCCGAGGACTACACCTGACGCCCAGCCCGTAGACGATGCTGCTCCCACTCGCGGGTGTCCTGACCCTGTTCCTGGGGGCGTCGGCTGCGGTGCTCGTGGGCCGCTGGGTCGACGGCGCACTCGGTCGTGCCCCCCTCTCGGAATCGCAGATGGTCCCGTTCACCGGGGGCCGCGAGCCGCAGACGCATGCATGGAACCGCTACCACGTGCGCTACTACACGATGGCGGTGCTGTTCCTGGCCTTCGACATGGAGATGGTCTTCATGTACCCGTGGGCGGTCGTCTACGTGCAGGAGGGGGTGACCGCGCTCATCGAGATGCTGATGTTCATCGTCATCCTGCTCGTCGGCGTGCTGTACGCCTGGCGTGAGGGGGCGTTGTCGTGGCAGTGATGGGCGTGGTGCGCCGCCTCGCGGCGGCCACCCCGGTCCCGGTCCTCGTGCTGCAGGGCAGTGGTGGCGGACCTGCCGGTGACGCCGAGCGCCTGCGGCGCGATCCGCGGCTGGACGTCGTCGACTCCCCCCGCCACGCAACCGTCCTGCTGGTGGCCGGTGCCCTGCCGCCGGAGCTCCATGAGCCCGCAGCACTCGTGCACGACGCGCTTCCACACCCGCGGGCCACCGTCCGTTGGGGGGATGCGGATGACGGATGGGGGACGTCGCTGGCGTTGCGGCCCACGGCGGGCGACGACGACGTCGCCGCCGCGGTCCTCGAGGTGCACCGTGGCCTGATCGACGGCACCCGGGACTCTGAACCGCCACTGATGTCATCCACGAGCCGTGAGCCCTGGCGTGGTGTCGGGCCCTTCGGTCATGGCGGCTCGGGGATGACGGGCGGGGTGCCACACGGCCGGCCGTTGCCCGATCGCGCCGACGACCTGCGGGACGGTCTGAAGCTGGACGCCCTGTCGGTTCCCGTCGGTCCGTTCTACGCGCCGTTCCCCGTGGGGCTGATGCTCGACGTGGTCCTGCAGGGCGACCTCGTCCAGGAGGTGCACGTCCACGGCAACCCCTTCCTGGCCGTGTCCTCCTCCCCCACCGACGTCTTCGCTCGCGCGGCCACCGAACCGGTGCGGGTCGCCGCCCTGGAGCAGGCCCGCGTGGTCCACCACCTGCGGGCCATCGCCCGCACCCTGCGCCTCCTCGGTCTGCACGCCCTCGCGGCACGGATGGTGCAGCACACCGACGGGCCGCCCGAGGCGCTGCTCTCTGCCGGTCCTGGGCTGGCGCGGCTGCTGCGCCGGACCTCGGTGGAACGGTCCCTGCCCCCGTGCGGCACACTTGCGGACACCACATGGGACGGGCACGGGTTCGCGGCACGTGCCGCCGGATCCTGCAGGGATGCCCGGTCTGCTGACCCGTCCTACGACGACCTCGGCTTCACCCCGGTGTGTGGCGAAGGCGGTGACGTCAGGGCCCGGTGGCGTCAGCGACTGGCCGAGATCGACCAGTCGATCGCCCTCGCTGCGGCCGCGGGGACGCGGCTGCACGAACCCGGACCGGTGGTCGAGGACCCGGCATCGGTCACCGCCGAGCTGCTGCCGATGCTGCCCGACCTGCTCGTGGGGTTGGAGTGGGGGGATGCCGTCGCGGTCGTGGACAGCCTCGACCTGGACCTTCGCCGCACCGCGCCAATCGATCAGGTGGCGACGTGATCGGCGTCATCTGGGCCGCCGTCGGGCTGACCGTCGGGGTCATCGGCTTCGTGGCAGTCGATGCCGCTGTCGGGGCGGGTGTTGCCCGCGCCCCCATCGGTCCCGCCGTGCAGCAGCCATGGCGACGAGGCGCGCTGCAGTTCCTGCAGCAGCGCACGACCACCGAGCGCCCCGATGCGCAGGCCTGGGCCGTGGCCCCTGCGCTGCTGCTGGGACTCGCTGCGGTCATGGTCTCGGTCGTCCCGATCGCGCCCGAGACCGTGCTGGCGCCGCTGTCCCACGGCATCGTGCTGTTCGGCGCCGCGGCCGCGCTGGTGCTGATCGCGGTGTTCCTGCAGGGGTGGGCGCCCAACAGCCCCTTCCCGATGATCGGGGGCTACCGCATGTTCGCCCAGGCGCTGTCGGCCATGATCCCCTTCGCGTTGGTGCTCATCAGCACGGCCCTGCCGGCGGAGTCCCTCGGCGTCGACGCGATCGTGGCCGACCAGGAGGGCCTGTGGAACGTCGTCCGTCAGCCCCTCGGCCTGCCGATCTACCTGGCGGCGGCGGTCGGCGTGCTGTTCTACGGTCCGCTGGCCACCCCTGCGGGCGCTGACCTGGCGGGCGGGGTCGAGCTGGAGGCATCGGGCGTCCAGCTGCTCCTGTGGCGGATCGCCCACCGCGGCGTGGTCGTCGGCGCCTGCGCCGTGGGGGCATCGGTGTTCCTCGGGGGCTGGCACGGTCCCCTCCTGCCGGGTGTGGCGTGGGTCGCGATCAAGACGCTCGCGCTGCTCGCCGTCCTGTCAACAACCCGTCATCTGCTGCCGCGCGTGCGGACCGAGCGCTACGTCGTCCTCGCGTGGGTGGGGCTGCTGCCGCTGGCGCTGCTCGACGTGTTCCTCACCGGCTGGTGGCTCCTGTGAGCTTCGGCCCGGTGGCCCACGGCATCGGCGTCGTCCTCGGCGCCGTCGCGGTCATCACGGGCTGGCTGGTGTTCCGCACCGATTCGATGGTCCGCGCGTCGTTCTGGCTGCTGGCGTCCTTCGTCAGCGTCGGCGGGATCCTGGTGCTGCTCAACGCCCGGTTCCTGGGCTTCTCGGTGATGCTGATGATGGCCGGGGAGATGGCCGTGATGGCCATCTTCATGGTAATGCTGATGATGAACCCGGCCGGGCTGAACCCCATGACGATGGTGCACCAGCACACCGTCGCAAAGGTCTCCGGGGTGGTGGCGTTCCTCGCCCTGGCCGTCGTCGGGGTGCTGGTCGACTTCCCCGACCAGCCCGCGACGCAGACGTCGGCGGAGGTCACCGAGCAGCTGGGGGTCGAGGAGCTCGGCGACTCGATGCTGGTGTTCCAGACCGCCGGTGCGACGCTGCTGGCCACGATGATCGGATCCATCGCCATCACCAGCCGGCGGGGCCGGTACGGCAACGCCGAGGAGGGGTCCGCCCCGCCGTCCCTGGTGCCCCTCGACGCGGACGCGCCGGAGGAGACGTCATGACGCTCGACGTGCTGATGGTCGTCGCCGCGGCGCTCGTGGGCGTCGGCGTGTACGGCGCCATCAGCCAGCAGTCCTTCGTGATGATCATGATGGGCATCGAGCTGATCATCAACGGTGCGCTGCTGGCCGGTGCGGCGCTGTGGGCGCATGCCGCAGGAGGCGTCCCCAAGGGCCAGATGCTCGGGGTGGTCGTCCTGACCGTCATGGCGGTCGAGGCCGCGCTGGGCTTCGCGGTCATGGTGGGCATCTACCGCGTCCGCAAGGCAGACATCACCGAGAAGACGAAGCGACTCCGCGGGTGATCGCCGCCGCGATCCTTCTGCCGCTCGTGGGCGGTGCCCTCCTGTGGCCACTCGGGATCCGGGTCACCCCACCCCGTCGGCGGGGGGTGCTCGGGGCCGGCGCCATCAGCCTGCTGGCCGCCAGCCTCGCGGCGGCGGTCGTGGCCGCCGTCAGCGACGGTCGGCTGGACGTCGTCTGGTCGTCCCAGCTGTCGTTGACCTTCGCTGCTGACGGCGTCGCAGGGGTCGTCGCCGCGCTCGTGCCGGCAGTGGCCGTGGTGGTGGTGGCCTACGCCAGCGTGCACGAGGACGTCAGGGGGCTACCGCGGCTGCTGGGTCTGATGGTGGCCTTCACCGGCGCCATGCAGATGGTGGTGCTGGCGGCCGACCTCCTCGCCCTCACCATCGGTTGGGAGCTCGTCGCCGCCTGCTCCTGGGCGCTGATCGGCTCGGCGTGGAGCTCCTCCGATGCGGTCGGCAAGGCCGCCCACGCCTTCAACGCCACCCGCGTCGGCAGCATCGGGCTGATCCTCGCCGCCGGGGTCACGTTCGCCTCGACCGGGTCGTTCGCCTACGACGCCATCGGTGACGTCCCCCGGCCGATGCTCGACGCAGTCGCCGCAGGCGTCCTGCTGGCGGCGATGTCGAAGTCGGCCCAGCTGCCGTTCTCACCATGGCTGTTCTCGGCGATGGCGGGACCGACCTCGGTGTCGGCGCTGCTGCACTCCGCGACCATGGTCGCGGCAGGGGCCTACGCCCTGATCGTCCTCGGTCCATCGTTCTCGACCGTGGGCTGGTTCGGACCGGTGGTCACGGCGGTCGGGTTGGCCACGGCGCTGGTCGGTGGTGTGGTCGCGCTCGGCGAGGTCCGCGGCAAGCGGATCCTCGCCGCCTCCACCGCCGCGCAGTACGGGCTGATGTTCGCCGCCGTCGGCATGGGCGCCCCGGCTGCGGCTGCGGCACACCTCGTCGCCCACGCGCTGCTCAAGTCCCAGCTGTTCCTCGCCGTCGGGGTCGGGATGTCGGCGACGGGCACCGGTGACGTGCGTCGCTGGCATCTGGGCAGCCGCATGCCGACGGTGGCGGTCGCCGCCGCGGTCGGTGCGCTGGCGCTGGCCGCCGCCCCGCCGCTGGGCGCGGCGTGGACCAAGGAGCAGATCGTCGCCGCCGCCGTCACCGCCGGCCCCGTCCCAGGGATTCTCGCGTTCCTGGCGGGTCTGCTGTCGGCGGTGTACGCACTGCGGCTGCACCTGCTGGCGTTCGGGCGCGACCGGACCAGGCCCGCGCCAGACCCCGACCGGCCGGATCCGCACCGGGTGGAGGTCGCCGTGATCGTCCTGCTGGCGGTGGCCTCCGCAGCCCTCGGGGTGCTGTGGCTGCCCGGGGCCCGTGAGGTCGTCGAAGGGCTCGTGGGTGGCACGATCGACGCGGGCCATCCCTGGGAGCTGGTACTGGCCGTGGTGCTGGTGCTCCTCGGCGCTGCGGTCGCGGTGTGGGCGGTCCGGCGGGAGGGCGACGTCCTCCCCCACCGCCTGGCCGATGCTGCGGCAGGTTGGTTCGGTGCGACGACGGCGGCGCAGCGCCTGGTCGTCACCCCCGTGCTGGCCTCTGCAGCGGTCGCAGCCCGGTTCGACGACGCCGTCCTGGACCTGCCACCCCGCCTCGTCGCCCGTGCTGCAGGCGGGTTGACGTCGGTACTCCCCCGGTTCGACGACCGTGTCGTCGACGGCGCCGTCCGCACCGTCGCCGCCGCTGCACGGGCCGCGTCCCGCGGGGTCACCCGGACCTTGGAGCTCGGGGTCGACGGCATCGTGGCCGCCATCGCCGCCGCCACGACCTGGATCGGTGACATCTCCCGTCGGGGTGATGACCGCGGCGTCGACGGCGCGGTCGAGGCCATCGCGGAGCGGATCGGCGCCGCCGGCACCCAGGCCCGTCGGTTGCAGACGGGTCTTGCACACCACTACTACGTCATCGCCGTCATCGGGCTGGTCGTCCTGTTCGGCGTCCTCCTCGACACCTGACGGCCACACGGAGGTCCATCAGTGCTCACCGCATCCATCCTCGTGCCGCTCCTCGGTGCGGTCGCCATGCTCACTCTGCGCCGCACGTCGGAGCCGACGCAGCGCGGGGTCGCCACCGGCATCGCCGCGGTACCGCTGCTGCTGCTGATCGTCGTGTGGACGCAGTTCGACGGCAACGGGGGGTTCGAACTCATCGAGCAGGCCCCCTGGATCCCCTCCCTCGGGGTGACCTACAAGCTGGGCGTCGACGGCATGTCGTTGGTGCTCGCGGTGATGTCGGCGTTGATCTTCGCCGCATCCACGGCGTACCCGACCGACCTGCGCGGCCGCGGGCACGAGTACTACGCCTGGATGCTGTTCCTCGAAGCGGTGTCGCTCGGCGTCTTCCTCGCCCTGGACCTGTTCCTGTTCTACGTCTTCTTCGACCTGTCGCTGGTCGGGATGTACTTCCTGATCGGGGTGTGGGGCCATGGCAACGCCCGGCGGGCGGCGCTGAAGTTCTTCATCTACACCCTTGCCGGGTCGCTGGTGATGCTGCTGGCCATCCTCGCGCTGTACCTGGCGACCGACCCGCGGACCTTCGACATCCCCACCCTCATCGCCAGCCAACCGTTGGCCGGCAGCGGCCTGCTCGGGGTCCTCGCGTTCTGGGGGTTCGCGATCGGTCTGGGCGTCAAGACCCCGCTGGTGCCGGTGCACACCTGGTTGCCGCCAGCCCACGTCGACGCGCCTGCACCGGCCTCCGCGATCCTGGCCGGCGTCCTGCTGAAGCTCGGCACCTACGGCTTCATCCGCATCATGCTGCAGATGATGGGCGAGCAGTACCAGCGCTTCGCCTTCCCCCTCGCCGTCATCGCCGTGGTCTCCATCGTCTACGGGGCCCTGGTGGCCCTCGGCCAGCCCAATCTCAAGCGCCGGATCGCCTACACCAGCGTCAACCACATGGGCTACACCATCCTCGGCGTCTCCGCCGGCGCGGCAGCCATCGGCCTGGGCGACCGCGATGCCCAGACCCTCGCGCTGACCGGCGCGGTGGTGGAGATGGTCGCCCACGGCCTGATCACCGGCGCGCTGTTCCTGATCAGCGGCAGCATCTGGCAGCGGGGCCAGAGCTACGAGATCGCCGACTACGGTGGCCTGGCCGCCCGCGCGCCCCGCATGACCGCGGCGACCGTCGTCGCCGCCTTCGCAAGCCTCGGGCTGCCCGGGCTGGCCGGGTTCATCGCCGAGTTCCAGATCTTCGTCGGCACCTTCGCGGTCTATCCATGGCTAGCAGGCATCGGCCTGCTCGGTGTCGTCATCACCGCAGCGCTGTTCCTGCAGGTCCTCCAGCGCATGTTCCTCGGCGATCTGCCGGAGCGGTGGGGCGACTGGACCGACGTGGGCCGTGTCGAGACGGCGTCGCTGGCCGTCCTGCTGGCCCTGGTCATCGTCATCGGCGTCTATCCACGGTGGCTGCTCGGCCCGATCGAGTCAGCGACCCGCGCGATGGGAGGCTGAGCGAGCGTGGAGATGGACATGGCCGCGGCGGCCGGCGAGGTCGTCCCGGAGATCGTGCTGCTGGCCGGCGCGGTCGTCGTGCTCATCACCGCGCTGTTCACCCCACGGCGCCTGCAGCACCACGCCCCATGGCTGTCCCTGCTCGTCATCGGCGTCGCCACCGCCACCACCGTCCCACAGCTCGGCGCCGTCCAGCGGATCGGGTTCTTCGACACCTACGCGCTGGACGGCACCGCCGTCGTCGGCAAGCTCATCGTCCTGGCCGTGGCCGCCATCACCGTGGGGCTCACCGCCGAATGGTTCCGCAGCGACGACCGGGCCGGCGAGCTGCAGACGATGCTGCTGTTCGCAACCCTCGGTGCGGTGCTGCTGGCCGGCGCGGCCGACCTCATGGAGCTGGTGCTGGGACTGCTGCTGTCCTCCGTCACCGGCTACGTCCTGGCCGCCTACCACCGCCAGTCCAAGGAGTCGGGCGAGGCCGCGATCAAGTACTACCTGCTCGGCGCCCTCACCAACGCCCTGATGCTGGTCGGCGTGGTGCTCCTGTTCGGTCTGGGCACCACCACCACCTACCCCGGGCTGTCACAGACGCTCCCCGGCGCCGATCCACTGGGGGTGCTGGCCGGCACCGGACTGCTGCTGTTGGGCATGGCGTTCAAGGTCGGCGCCGTACCCGTGCACCCGTGGGTGCCCGATGTCGCCGAGGGCGCGCCCGCACCTGCGGCGGCCTTCCTGCTGACCGCTCCGAAGGTCGGCGGGATCATCGCCATCGCCCGCCTCGCCGCACTCCTCGCCGACGCCCCCGTGGGCTGGCGGCCCGCCATTGCCCTGATCGCCGCCGCCACCATGACCCTCGGCAACCTGGCCGCGCTGTGGCAGACCGACGTGCGCCGGCTGCTCGGCTGGTCAGCGGTGTCACAGACCGGCTACGCCCTCATGGCCCCCGTGGCGCTTGGCCGCAGCGACCTCGCCATCCCGTCGCTGCTGCTCTTCCTCGCCGCCTACGCCGCAGCCAACCTCGCTGCCTTCGGCGTCGTCGTGGAGCTCCGCGGCCGCACCGACCTGGCCGACTACGCCGGCCTGGCCCGACGGCGCCCGTGGCTGTTCACCGCGCTGGTGCTCGCCTTCCTGTCGATGGTCGGCATCCCCCCGCTCGGCGGCTTCGCCGGTAAGCTCGCCCTCTTCGCCGCCACCATCGACGCCGGCTTCTCGTGGCTGGCCCTGCTGGCTGTCATCAACTCCGTCGTCTCCCTCGCCTACTACGCGCGGGTCCTCGGTCCCGGATACTTCGACCCCGCCCCCGGCCCCGTCCCGGTTCTCGGCAAGACCGCGGCCGTCGCAACCGGCGTCGCCGTGATCGCCACGATCGGTACCGGTGTCGCGGCCGAACCACTCTTGCAGACCTTCACCGGCGCGCTGCTGCTGCCTTGACCGCAGCCGCAGGCTGGGCTCTGGGGGCCGCTGCCACGCCCAGTCTTGCTCCGGTGCTTCCGATACTCTCGGGGTATGCGTCTCCTCCTGATCACGACGACCCTCGTCCTGCTGCTCACCGCCTGCGCATCCGAACCGTCGGGCACCCCGGAAACGGTCGCCGACGACGTCGCGGCTGGCGACGTCGCGGCTGGCGAGACGCTCTACCAAGCGAACTGTGCGCAATGCCACGGCGCGGACCTTCAAGGGACGGATCAAGGGCCTCCGCACCTGGATGCGGTGTACCTGCCGAACCACCATGGTGAGTTCTCGTTCCGCGCCGCCGTGCAGAACGGAGTTCAGCCACACCACTGGCAGTTCGGACCGATGCCCCCGATCGACGGGCTGAGCGAACAGGACGTCACCGACATCATCGCCTTCGTTCGGGCGGAGCAGCAACTCGCAGGACTGCTGGAGTAGCCGCGGGTGCTGACCTTGCGGCTGATGGCCGCTGCCTTCCTGGTGCTCCTCGGCGCGGCAGCGTGCAGCAGCCCCACCATGACCGACGAGCTCATCATGGATGAGTTCGAGTACCGGCCCGTCGACATCCGGGTCCCAGCGGACACGCCCGACTTCGAACTGACCCTCACCAACGTCGGTTCGGTGCCCCACGACTTCACGGTCGAGGGGTTACCGGAGGACGTCTTGGTGCACCTGGCCATCCTCGAGGGTGGTTCAGCACCGTACAGGCTGCCGGCGCTGCCCAGCGGCGACTACGCGGTCTACTGCGCCCTCGAAGGCCATCGCGAGGAGGGCATGGAGGCGACGCTCCGCGTCGGCTGACGTGCGGTCCTCGCCTTCGAGGAACGTCATGGCCGGCTGCCGGTTCACAGCCGGCCACGGATCCTGGAGGCAACTCATGCCCCGCCGGGTCGCACTACGGGGACATCCGGACGAGGACGGCAGTCAGCGCGATGGCCAGGGGGAACAGCGCGAGCTCCAGCCGCATCGTGCGCTGCATCCGGGCGGCGGACTCGTCGTCGCCGTTGACGATGGCGGGCACCAGGCGGGTGTGGTTGAACGCGCCGACGGCTGCCACCAAGCCGACGATGGCCAGCTTCGCCAGCAGTACCCGTCCGTAGCCGGTGGCGAACAGCTGCCCGACCCTCTCCAGCTCGACGACCGCGAGAGCGCTGCCGGCGACGCCGACCAGGACCACAGCAGCGGTGGCCGCGACGGAGAAGCGTCCCACAACCAGCCTGGAGTCGTCACCGCGGTGCCGTCGCGCGGCCATAACTGCCGCAAGACCCACGACGCCACCAGTCCAGACCGCCGCTCCGCCGACGTGCGCGGCGTCGGACAGACGCACCAGGAGGCCGGGAGTGCTCGTCGCGGTGTGCCCGGTGAACTGGAACGACAGCAGGAGGCTCGCTGCACCCAGCAGCATCGGTCCGACGTGCGAGGGATCGTGTGACCAGCGGACGAAGCCGCGGGTGCCAGCCAGGATGACGCCGGCACCCCAGATGCGCAGCAGCGAAGCCATCATCAGACCCGAGCCGCGGACGATGTCCCAGGCGGAGGTGTTGGTCATCCCGCTCATGCCCTCCCCCGCGATGACTGCGACGTGACCGAGGAGCTGCATCGTCGTGCCCACGATGACGACCACCGCCGCACCGGTGACGAGGCGGCTCAGGAGCCGCTGGTCGGCGCGGCTGTCGGGGTGGACCGCGACGCCGAACACGACAACGCCGATCGCCACAAGGCTCGCGGCGAAGACGAGCCACCGTCCGACCACCTGGATGATCTCGGGAGCCATCGGCTCCCCTGCCGCCACGTCAGGCGGCTGCGGCGACACGACCGCAGCGGCCCCCGCGGACTCGCTCGACTCAGGAGCAGCATCTTCGGGCGCCGTCTCGGGTGACGGGGCGGGGTTGGGTGACTCCGCTGCTGACGGTTCCGGCCCTGCGGCTGTGGCCGCCGGTGCCACTGTCGGGGCAGCTCCCTCGGTCGGGGGCGAGGTGCTGGTGATCACGTACCCGCCCTCGATCGGGTGACCATCTCCTCCGATCACACGCCAGGCGACGGATGACGTCCCGGGGGGCAGCGGTTCGGCGAGTTCAGCCGTGACGGTGACACCGTCACCGGCAAGTACCGATTCACCCACGGCGAGTGTCTGCCCATCGGGACCTGTGACCTGGACCGAATTGGGAAGGACATCGACCGGTTGGGCGAAGACCAGCGTCAGGCTCTGCACGGGCTGGTCGAAGGTGCTGTCTGGGGCGGGGTCGACGGACTGCAGTGCGGAGTGGGCGGCCGCCGGTGCGGCGAGGACCAGCAGCAACCCCACGATGAGCAGGGCTGGCTGGATTATCCGGCGGATGTGATTGCGTGCTGAAGACATGACCTTGGAAACTCCTCGAATTTGCGACGCGAGGTGGTTCGTCGACGTCGACGAACCACGAGAGGTCGCACCCACGCGATGGCACGGGTCGTTGCGGCCTCCGAAGCTGCGGCAGGCCGACGGCACCGTCCCCTTGCACGCCGCTGGGTGCATGCGTCGGCAGGGGAGGGCGACCCGCGTGCTTCTAGACCCGCAGGATCGCCAGCATCGCGAGACGCGCAGGATGGCGCCTCGCACGTCTTCGCTGCGTTCTGGCCACGAGGACCGGCGGGCCGTGCCGTCCGCTCGGCGTGCGTTGGCTCAGAACCATCACCGCGAGAGCGAGCACCACCACGAAGCCCGCGGTGCGCGCGGCCGTCTGCTCGCCGCCGTGAGGCGTCTCGGCTGAGTTCACGTCCTCGGCATGTCCAATGTGTCCGTCATCATCGGATGCGTAGGCGTGGCGGTGACGGGCACCATCACCCACTTCATCGAAGTGGGTGTGGAAGACGAGCACGCCCAGGCTCTGCGTCATCGCAATGACGCAGACAGCGAGGACGAGGAGGGCACGCACGACGAACATCGTATCGACAGACCCGCCCCAATCCTGAGGAGGAAGTGCGTCCCGGGGGGTATCAGACAGCCAGGTCAGGGCTCGACGAGGTCCCACGACCAAGCGTCGTCCCGGACGATCGCGCGCAACCTCCCACGGGGATGCTCGGCGCCCGGTCCTGCGGTCACGAACGACTCGATCTGCACGGTGATGTGCTCCTCGATGGCACTCGTGAGCAGATGCAGATGCAGGTGCGGTGGGGCCGTGGCGCCGTCGAGGCGTTCAGATGAGTCTCGACGGCGAGGGCAAGACGTGCGAAAGCCGGCGCGAACGCGGTGGCGGGCGTCGGCCAGTGGAAGAAGTGCATGACCGGGTAGCTGTAGTGCGCCTGCGTCACGAACCGGATGTCGGACGCCAGACCCTCGACCGTTGCGCGTGTCCCCTTCAGATCGCCTCCGGGCCACAGCCGCTGGCGCACCTGCTCGGGGTCCCCACCCAGGGCGTTCAAGGTCGCTGCGAGCACTCGCCTCGCCGTCACGGCGTTCAGCACCGGCACCAGGTAGGTGATCGCCAGCGTGAGCGTGAGCAGACCCGACGCGCTGCACACGACGATCAGCACCCGACCCAGTGCCGTCGTGGGAACGATGTCGCCCACCCCGAGCGTCGTGAGGGTGTAGCCGGCGGCGTACAGCCGTTCCACGCGGAAGCTGCCCGGTCCTGAGATGTGGTCCAACCAGCGGTGTCCCACAGGACCAGCGTCCAACCGATCCAGAGGCCGAGGATCCGCAGCAGCACGAGACCGAGAACCAGGAGCAGTCCAGCCCCTTGGAGCAGTCGATGCCGGCCGGCGCCCACGCGCCGGATCGCGGCCCACCCCATGGGGCTGAGACGTCGGGTGGTCCAACCGGCTGACAGGCTTCCGGCAAGTGTCGTGGCGACGAGATCGGCGAGGGTTCCCGCGAGCACGAGCAGCCCCGCGACCGAGGTGACGGCGGTCATGCGCACGGTGCCATGAGTCGATGGATCGTCATACTGTCCCCCAGGATCAGCTGGACGGCCTGACCAGCGCCAGAACTGACGTACAGTTCGCCCATGAACCGCAGTTCACCACGCTCTCAGGCGCGGCGATGAGCAACCGCAAGCTCTCACGTCGACAGGCGCTCCTCGCTGCCGCAGCCGTACCCGTGGCAGGAGGTGGGCTCTGGGCTGGTCTGCAGGCGGGATCATCGCCTGCCGAGATCTCCGCGCAGCAGCTTCGCTTCGAGGACGTCCCTGCCGGGTTCCAACGGATGCGCGCCGCCCCCGCGATGGCACAGCTGTCAGGACAGGCGGATGAGATGACTGCCGTATGGGCTTACGAGGGCTCCGTACCAGGACCGGAGATCCGCGCCGTCGCCGGTGATCGAGTGCGGGTGCGCCTGGAGAACGGCTTGGAGCAGTCCACGGCCGTGCACTGGCACGGGATCAGCATCGACAACGACATGGACGGCGTCCCCGGCCTGACGCAGGACGCTGTCAGCGCCGGCGAGGCGTTCGACTACGACTTCGTCGTGCCCCACCCCGGGACGTACTGGTATCACACTCACGACCGCTCTTGGGAGCAGAACGCACGGGGCTTGCACGGCGCTCTGATCGTGGAGGAACCCGAACCGTACGACGTCGACGGGGATCTGACGCTTGTCATCGACGATTGGCGTCTGGACGACCGGTCGCAGATCGACGAAGACAGCATGGGCGCTGCGGGCGACTGGAGTCACGGCGGCCGCACAGGCGGTCTGCTGACCGTCAACGGCAGCAGCACTCCCGACATCGACGTCGTGGCCGGCGAGCGGATCCGCATGCGCCTGATCAACACCGCCAACGCCAGGATCCTGGGCGTCTCGTTCGGGGATCTTCCCGCGAGCGCGGTGGCGCTCGACGGCTACCCGATCGAACCGCGGGAGGTGGACGGACCGGTCGTGCTCGGACCCGCGCAACGGGTCGACGTCGTCGTCGACATGACTGGGGACCCGGGAGCGGTCGGCCAGCTGGAGCTCCTGACCCAGGAGGGTGCTGCTCCCGGGGCCACGTTCCGCTACGGCCCCGACGAGCCCATCCGCACGAGCTTCCCGGACGTTCCGGCTCTGCCCAGCAGGGCGCCCGGCAGTGCGGCGCTCGATCTGGATGATCCTGTCCGCGTCGATCTGCTGATGGAGGGGGGTGCGATGGGCGGGATGTCCGCCGCGACGCTCGACGGCCAGACGCTCGCCATGCCGGAGCTGATGGACGCGCGCCGGTTCTGGGCCTTCAACGGTGTCGCGGGCGATCTCGACATGCCCCTCACGACAGTCGCGCGCAACCGCACGGTCGTCGTCACCATCCAGAACCAGACGGCGTTCCCCCACGTGATGCACTTCCACGGCCATCACTTCCAGGTCATCACCCGCGACGGCGTTCCCTCGGCCCAGCCGGACTGGCGGGACAGCGAGCTGATGGGGCAGGGCGAAACCGTCGAGCTGGCATTCCTCGCCGACAACCCCGGCAAGTGGCTCCTCCACTGCCACATGCTCGAACACGCGGCTGCCGGGATGATGACCTGGCTGAACGTCACCTGAGCCCCGGCGCGAACGGCGCGACCGGCGCGCGGTCAGCCAGCGCGAGGTGAGGCGAGGTGGCGGAACTGCGCGACGGCCAGCACGGTCACGCCGGCCAGCCAGGTCAGGGCCAGCCCGAAGGCGGCGAGTTCGTCGAAGCTGGCGGTGAAGGCGCCGTCCAGCATCACGCGGATGCCGCCGTGGGCAGGCATGTAGACGGCCCAGGCGGGTGGGGCGGCGTCGAACATGGCGTTCTGGGCGATGCCGACATCGATGAAGGGCAGCGCGAGCATCAGGTAGAGCCCGCCGAGAAGCCCGAAGCGAGGACCGATGAGCACGCCGAGCATTCCGTAGGTGAGCGCGACGAGGACGTTGGCCAGCCCGAAGACCCACCAGTCCACGGGCGTGAAGCTGGCGCCGGTCACTGCCAACGATACGCCGGTGGTCAGCAGTGCCGCGAAGACAATGACGCCGAGCCGGGCCGCCAGGATCTCCAGCGGCCGGTAGCCGGCCAGCACCAGCCGCCGGACCCCCTCTGCTGACCCGAGGGCGACGAACAGCCCGGCCAGGCCGGCGAGGAACCCGGCGGTGATCGGGACCATGATGGCGCCGTGGAGATCACTCATCGGCAGGACCTGGAGGCTCCGCGTGCCGCCGTCGATGAGTTCCACCGGTGTGGGATCGTTGGGGGTGACGGCGATCGACAGGGTGATGAACGCCACCGGCAGCCCGACCAGCAGGACCCACAGCACGAGGTTGCGACGGTAGTCGCGAAACCCGTAGCGCAGCGCCACGGCAATGCGGCGCCAACGACCGGCCGGCCGAGGGAGAGCCAGCGGCGAGGGACGCGTCGTGCGCACCAGCGCGGCCGTGCCTGCCAACAGCGCTCCGACCGCCCACAGCGCCGACAGCCCGACACCGCCCAGGGGGCCTGCGTGCCCGGAGGCGACGTCGGTCACCACCAGCGTGGGGAAGTGCAGCGGGAAGGTCCGTAGCACGACGCCGCTGCCACCGAACGCGGGGCCGAAGAAGACGTCGAAGAGCCAGACGAACACCACGACGAGGGACCCGTTGAGCTCGGAGCGAACCAGGGCACCGACGATCGCACCGATCCCGAGGTAGGTCACCGCCATCAGCAATGTGACACCTACCACCCGCGGAGCGTCAGCGAGGTCGGTGCGCACCGTCAGTGCCCCGAGCGCTCCGATGCCGGCGAGGGCCGCCAGTCCCAGGGCCGAGGTGAGCCTGGCCGCCACCACCCGCAGCGTTCCCGCACCGGCGGCTGCCAGTCGCCGGTCGGCCTCGCGGGAACCGGTGACGTGGAAGAACCCGGCGACGCCGGCCAGCAGCGACGCCGCCCAGCCCGCGGTCGCGGCCTCGATCGGACCCAGGTCGGTGATCCCGCCCAGCGCATCGGCGAAGTCAGCGATCGCCCCGGCTGAGAGGGTGACGAACACGACAGGCACGACGACCAGCAGCACGAGGTTCAACGGCCGGCGGGCGTACTCGGCGAGGTAGCGCCAGCCCAGCAGGCCCAGCGATGGTCCCTTCTGGGGACCGGTCGAGGCGGTGGCGGTCATCGTGGGACCGTCCTGCCCTCGCGCAGGTCATAGATCCGGTCGAAGCGGTCCTCATCGGTGATGAAGTGGCTGATGATGAGCAGCGACCGTCCCGCGTCGCGGCGGGTCCGGGTGAGGTCCCAGAACCGCTGGTAGGTGTCCCAGTCGAATCCTGCGTAGGGCTCGTCCAGCAGAAGGATCTGCGGGTCGGGCAGGAGCGCCAGTCCCAGGTTGAGCTTGGCCGCTGTCCCCCCGGACAGCTCCTCCACCCGTGCCCCGGCCCAGCGGTCGAAGCCCAGGAGCTGGTATATCTCGTTGCGGGAGGACTCGACCTGGGAACGGGTGAGCCCGTAAGCCTGACCGAAGAGCTCGAAGTGCTCGTCGCAGGTCAGCCGCTCGTACAGGATCGACTCCTGCGGGCAGTAGCCCAGGGCGCCCTGCCGCTGGATGGTGCCCTCGTCGCGGTCGAGGGCGCCGACCAGGATCTTCATCATCGTGGACTTGCCCGATCCGTTCTCTCCCACCAGGCCGACGATCTCGCCTGCGCGCAGCTCGAGGTCGGCTCCACGCAGCACGTCCAGCCGGCGCCGCCGAGGCCAGATCCCCGTGACGTAGGACTTGGTGATGCCGCGGGCGCTCAGCACCACCGCGGGCCGTCCGTCGGCGGTGACAGCGTCCACGCCGGCGGAACTCGTCGTCGACGATGCCGCGGTCATGACCGCTGCCCTCCTCTCGCATCGTCGTGCGGCTCGGCGGGCTGATCCTGCGGTCCCGAGTCATGCCGCCGCCAGGGTGGGTTGGTGGCCTCTCCCCTCTGCCAGGGGGTGCCCAGTGCGGGGAGCAGCTTGCGCAACCGCGGCTTGGCCATGGTCACGACTTCTCTGCCTGTCGACATCACATGCCTCCTCGTGGAAGTCCCGAACACATCGTGATGGGCGTCAGGACCCTGCGCATCCGAGGGGACTACGGCATGCCCGGTCCGGGCAACCACGCACCCGGGCCAGTCGACACTCGAGCGGTGATCCCGTCCGGCTCCGGAGCGGCCCGCAGCCAGTTCGGTAGTCACATCGGATGCCGAACAGCATGTGAAGGCGGATGATGCCCTGACAAGCAACGAAATGGGCCTCGAGAGGAGAAGGTCATGAACAGCGATTCACGGGGTGGCAGTACGCGTCGTCCGCGCTTCAGCGTCAACATCACCCCCGCCGAGCGGGCCGCACGCATCCTGCTCGGCGCGGCCGCGACCGTCGCGGCGCTCGCCTTGGTCGCCACTGCGAACTCTGCGGTTGCGGTCGTGCTGGAGATCCTGCTCGCTGCCGCCGGTCTCGACCTCGTGGTCACCGGCGCCATCGGCTATTGCCCCCTGTACCACAAGCTCGGCCGTGTGCCGCAGTCGTGGGCGGACCCGCAATGACCGCCTCTGCCAACGGGCGTCCCCGCCCGACGACAAGGACGACGGTCCGGCCTACCACCGGCCACGGTTGGATGATGCTGGTCTGCTGCATCCCCATGGTCGTGCTTGCCGTGGCGCTGGTGGCGGCCGGCGTGGTGGACGTGGGCTTCCTGGTGTTCGCCGGGCTGTGCGTCGGCATGATGGCCATGATGATGCGGGGCATGAACCACACGGACCACCCGGACGACGGGGCGGGCCGCCCCGCCGTTCCGCCCCAGCACCCGGATGATCCCCCTCCTTCGCTGCGACGTTGAGTCGTAGGAGCCGGTCCTTCCCGCAACGTGATCCGTGGTTCCCCCCGATGTCGGCCCGACCGCGGTTCTGACTGTCCGCGGAGGTTGGCGCCAGCGGGGCGAACCAGTGCGGCGGCTTCAACGACTGTCCCAGCCGCGCGATACTTCGCCAGTGTTGTGAGGCCTACCGGTGACTCTCGCGGCCCTGCGAGGGTGAGGTAGGTTCGCGGACATGGATGGCGAGGCTGGCCTGCGGGCAGGGGGGCTTTCGGAAGGTGCTGCTGGGCTGGCGGCCGTGGCCCTGGCGCTGTCCTCGGAGCGGGACCTCGACCGGGTGCTGTTCACGGTCGTGGCCCAGGCCTGCCGCGTCGCCCGATCCTCCTACGCCGCAGTGGCACTGCAGGACGATCAGGGGGCGCTGACAGGGTTCGTGCAGGAGGGACTGGAGCCCGAGGAGGTTGCGGCCATCAGTTCGTGCCCCCTTGGCGACGGGCTGCTTGGGGTTGTCGCCTCGACCACGGCACCGGTGCGCGTCGACAACATCGCCGCCGACACCAGGGCGGCGGGTTTCCCGGAGGGACATCCGGAGATGCGGCGGCTGCTCGGGGCACCGATCGTGACCCCGCGTGGCCGCTACGGCAGCCTGTACGTGTGCGACCGGGTCGACGGCATGCCCTTCGATGACCGTGATGAAGGGGCCATCACGGTGCTCGCGCGGCTGTCGGCAGCGGCGATCGAGACCGCATCGCTGCTCGCCGCCGAACGGGAGCGAGCGAACGCCGTTGCCGGCGAGGCCGCAGCCCGGGCGCGAGAGTCGGCGCAGCGGGAGCTGCTGGGGCAGGTTATCGCGGCGCAGGAGGCGGAACGTGCCAGGGTGTCTCGAGACCTGCACGACGAGATCGGTCAGGCGCTGACCTCGGTTCTGCTGGGCCTGCGGCTGACCGAGGACGGCCTCGCGGCGGGCACCGACAGCCAGCAGGTGCGGCCGGAGCACTGGGCTGAAGTCCGCGGTCTAGTCGCGGATGCGCTCGAGCGGGTTCGAAATCTGGCGTTCGAGTTGCGGCCTACCGTGCTGGACGACATCGGCCTGGTGCCCGCGCTCGAGCGGCTGGTCAACAGCATCCAGCAGCGGGCCGGCATCGCCGTGGAACTGGACGTGGAGGGGCTCGGCGAGGCCGACCGGCTGCCGACGGAGGTGGAGACCGTGTTGTACCGCGTGGTCCAGGAGGCGCTGACCAACGTGGTGCGGCACGCTGAGGCGACTGTCGTCGGCATCCAGCTCGTGGCCGATGACAGCCGGGTCCGAGCGGTGGTGGAGGACGACGGCCGTGGCTTCGACCACAGGGCGGCCGAGGAATCGTTGGGACTCGTGGGCATGCGAGAGCGCGCGTCCACGGCGGGCGGGTCACTGCGGGTGGAGTCGGCTCCAGGCGTCGGCACCGCGGTGATGGTGGAGGTGCCGGTTGGCTGAGACGATCCGCATCATCTTGTGTGACGACCACACCGTGGTGCGGGCGGGGCTGCGGCGTGTGCTGGAGGAACAGGAGGATCTGGAGGTGGTGGCCGAGGCGGGCACCGCCGCAGAGGCGATCGCACGGGCCGGCGAGCTCCACCCTGACGTGGTCGTGATGGACCTGGGTCTGCCTGATGCCAGCGGGATCGATGCCACGGATGCGGTGTTGCGGTCCAGCCCTGGCAGCACGGTGCTGGTGTTGACGGTGCATGACGACATCGGCTATCTGCGGCGGGCCTTCGCTGCCGGCGCCACGGGCTATCTGGTCAAGGATGCCGCCGACTCCGATCTGGTCACCGCGGTGCGCGCGTTGGCGGCCGGCGGGGAGCACGTGCACCCACGGCTGGGCGCTGCCTTGATGCGCCCCGACGCTTCACCGGCCGCCCTGGCGGGTCCTGGAGGTGAGCTGTCGAACCGTGAGATCGAGGTGCTGCGGCTGATCGCACTCGGCTTCACCAACACCGAGATCGCCGAACAGCTGGTGGTGTCGGTGCGCACGGTGGAGAGCCACCGCTCGCACATCCAGACCAAGCTCGGCGTACGTTCCCGCGCCAAGCTCGCAAGCCTGGCCCGCGAGGCCGGCCTGCTGGAGCAGCCGACGAACGGGCCGTAGCGACGCGGGCTGGACATCAAGGGGCCTGCCGCCCACGACGCATTCGTCCCGAGCACCTCCATGTCCTTCGCTGGCTGCCATGGCTCCACCGCGATCGGGCGTTCATCCGTGGCAGGTACGCCTGCAGCGCCGTGTCGAGTGCGTAGCCTTCCGCGCGCGAGGATCGGTAGTCCACTCCGATGCCCGCAGCGGTGAGGCACGTCAGTCTTGTGCACATGGACCCCATCAGCAGTGTTCTCCGGCTCGGAGGGGACGCGGAGTGCCCGGTGTGCGACTTGGCCCCGGTGGTCCTGGTGGCGCTGCGCCACCCGACGATGCGCCGCTGGAGCGAGGAGCTCCTCACCACGGAGCACGGCTGCTGGAGCGTGGTCCAGCCGCGCGGCGAGGAACTGCTGGCGGACGCGATCGCCCGCACCCGGCCCGAACTGGTCGTGGTGGACGACGCCGACCTGCCGATCTGCTGCAAGGCCGCCGTGGAGGCCTTCGCACCCGACCGGGTGATCGTGGTGGGTCCGGAGCCCGATGAGGCCTACCGCGTGCGAGCACTCGCCCGTGGCGCCGGCGGGTGGGTGTGTCGCGAGCGCATCGCTGAGGAGCTCAGCGCGGCGATGCGGGCGGCACTGGGCTGCCGCCACGTTCCCTGCCCGCCCAACACGTCGGTGAGGCCAGCCGCCCTGTCAGCAGACACTGTCCAATCGGCGGACGTCCCCATAGGAGGTGGTGGGCTGTGACGCGCATGGATGTCATCATCCTGCTCGGCGCGGTGGCTCGCAGCACCGGGCTGCTGCGGTTCTTCTTCGCCAGCCCGGACGCCAGCCGCGCCACGTTGCGTGGCGGCGTCCAAGAGGTCACCCTCACCATCGAGGGCGGCTACGCCCCTGATCGGATCGAGATGCAGCAGGGGGTGCCGCTGCGGCTTGCCTTCGACTGGCAGGAGGCGGGGGACTGCATGTCCCGGGTGGTCTTCAGCGATTTCGGGATCAACGCCTTGCTACCCGCCCACGTCCGCACAACTATAGAGATGACCCCAGACCGCCATGGGGAGTTCGGCCCAGCTGGGGCTGGCCGCGCCGCTCTCGATGATGGTAGGCACCCAGGAGGGCGCACCACAGGCATCCTGATCCGCTCCGCCGAGGCGTTGGAGACCGCGCAGCGGCTGGACGCCATCATCCTGGGCAAGACTGGCGCGCTCACCCAGGGCGCGCCTGCTGCCGCGCCGGTCCAGCCCGATGTGGAGGTCGGCGGTGGCGCCGGCGATTCGGACGCGGCGCGCGCCGCGATGGCGACAGACCCGGAGGCCCACGTTCCGATCACGATGAGGAGTTGACGATGATGACACTGATCACTGCAACCAACACCCTGCTGGCCCAGGCCGGCGGCTGGTGGGATCACATGTCCGGCTGGGGTGGCGGCTGGATGTGGCTGTGGGGCACGCTGATGATGCTGTCCTGGGTCGCCATCATCGCCGGCGCCGTGTGGGTCGTGCTGCGCGGACGTGACGGTGATGCGCGAAGCCGTGCCCGGGACCTGCTCCAGGAGCGGTATGCCCGAGGGGAGATCGACACCGAAGAGTACCGCGAACGCCTCGAGCAGCTGACCTGAAACCCGAACCGACTCGGGTCTGGAGGCAAGCAACCATGGATCGTGGGGAGATGCGACGGCGGCTTGGACGCGTGGAGGGCCAGGTCCGCGGGATCCAGCGGATGGTGGACCCGACGGTGACGGGCGACCCCGAGCAGGTTCGACCGGATGCGCTCACCCGTCTGCACACCGCGTTGACGAGGCTGCTGCGGATCCGCGGGTCCTGCGGTCCGACTGCGCGGTCTACTGCTCGAACCGGTATCGACCGAATCGCGAGGTCCTTTCCTTGAGTTCTCCGCGCTATGAGCAGGCAAGCCTGACGTTGTCTGGCACCGTCGCCATGGGCACCGGCGTGATGATCGGTGCTGGCATCTTCGCCCTCACCGGCCAGGTCGCCGAGCTCGCCGGGCAGTGGTTCCCGGCGGCGTTCGTGCTCGCCGCGGTGATCAGCGGCTTCTCCGCCTACTCCTACATCCGCGTGTCCTCCACCTTCCCGTCGGCCGGCGGCATCGGCATGATCCTGCACAAGGCCTATGGCGACACCACGCTCACCGGCTGGGCCGCGCTGTTGATGGCCCTGTCGATGGTGATCAACGAGAGCCTCGTGGCCCGAACGTTCGGGACCTACCTGGTGCAGCCGTTCGACGTCGGTGCGGACAGTCTGCTGGTGCCGGGACTCGGGGTGGCGCTGATCGCCGCCGCCTTCGCCGTCAACGTCGCCGGCAACCAGCTGATCGACCGGGTGTCGAAGGTCACCGCGATCGTGAAGGTCGCCGGGATCCTGCTGTTCGCCGGCGCGGCGTTGTGGGCGTCGGGCTGGTCTGCTGCCGCCGCCAGCGGCGCCGGACCTGGTGCCGCCGGACCGGGCGGGTTCCTGGCCGGCGTTGCGCTGGCCATCCTCGCGTTCAAGGGGTTCACGACGATCACCAACAGCGGCGGCGAGGTCATCGACCCCCATCGCAACGTGGGCCGGGCGATCGTGATCTCGTTGGCCGTGTGTCTGGTTGTCTACCTCGCTGTCGTCGCCGCACTGAGGGCTTCCCTGCCGCTGGACCAGCTGGTGGCGGCCAAGGACTTCGCGCTCGCCGAGGCGGCCCGACCAGCCCTGGGGAGCCTCGGCGTCTGGTTCACCGTGGCTATCGCGGTGATCGCCACGGCATCGGGGATCCTCGCCAGCATCTTCGCGGTCTCGAGGATGCTGGCCATGCTCAGCGACATGCGGCTGGTGCCGCACCGCCACCTCGGTCTGCCCGGCACCATCCAGACCCACACGCTCATCTACACGGTGGTGATCGCCGCCGCCCTGACGATGCTGTTCGACCTCAGCCGCATCGCCTCCCTCGGGGCGATCCTGTACCTGACCATGGACCTGACCGTCCACGTCGGCGTGCTGCGCCACCTGCGAGAGGAAGTGAACGCCAAGACGTGGGTGCTGCTGACCGCGATCGGCCTGGACGTTGTCGTGCTCGCCACGTTCCTGGTCATGAAGACCACCACCGACCCGGCAATCGTCCTGATAGGCCTCGTCGGGATGGGACTGGTCTTCCTCGGCGAACGGGTGTTCCTCACACGCCTGCGGGACAGCCCTCGCTGGACAGAGCCCACCAAGGGCGACACCTGACACGACCCCGAACCCGACCGTCCGGCCCGGCCCCGGTCCCGGTCGGTTCAGCAGCGTGACGGTAGTGCGCACGCCAGCCTCGTCACGGCCCTGCACGCCGCAGAACGCCGTTCAGGTTCCCGCTGGGAGGACCGACGGCGGGTAGGTCAGGTCCCACCGGTGTCCTGGGTCCTGACCTCCTCGACGTGGATCCTGCGACCCTCCCCCTCCACGAACGTGAAGCGTCCGCGGACGGTCACGGTCTGTCCGACCAGATCGCTCCACCCCCGGGGGGGCCACAGCTCGACGCGGTTCACGGCCTCGTCCTCGACCCAGTAGTGACGAGGGTCCGGGTAGGTCTCGACGACGCCGCTGACCTCGACCAGACGACCGTGCCAGGCCTCCTGTGATCGGCGAGCACTGCCAGATCGACGGTGACCGGCGCGGTCTGCGCGCAAGCGGCTAGCACCGCCAGAACCATCACGGCCAGAACGCGGGACAGCATCGCGAACAGACCCTCGGGACGGTCTCTTGTTCGCACATCGCTCCAGGCATGTCCGTGCCAGCTAAACCCGTCTGAGGACCCTCGCCCGCTGGGCGGACGTCTCCGGCGCACACTAGCACCGGCGTGGTCGCCGCTTGACCTTCAGTCGACTGGAATGTCTACGGTGTGCCACATGACGGATCGAGAAGGCACGGAGACGGGTGAGAGGAGTTCGTGGTCCCGCTATGCGCTCTTGACGGCAGGGTTACTCGTGGTGGCGCTGGCGGGATACGCGGGCTACGAGCTGTACCCCCGGTTCGATCTTCCCGCACTGGAGGGCGCTGGCCTGCTGGTGCTGGCCGCGGGCGCAGGCATCGCATCGTTCTTCGCGCCGTGCTCCTTCCCGCTGCTGGTCACGCTGCTGTCCCGCCGGGTCGGCGGAGAAGATCGCGAGGAGCACCGCCCGGCGGTGTTCGCCGCAGCCATGGCTGGGGGCGCTGCGCTGTTCCTTCTGGCGCTGGGAGTGTTGATCGGTCTGGGTGGAAGTGCGCTGGCGGAGAGCGTGACGTTCACCAGCACCGTCGGCATCACGCTGCGGGTCGTCGTCGGCGCAGCCCTGGTGCTGCTCGGCCTCGTCCAGATCGGTGTCCTCGCGGACTCGCCGTTCCGGGCGGTGGAGCGGGCCACGAAGCATCTCAGCAAGAAGCAAGCCGTGCTGCGGCGGCAGCACCCCGTCGCCGGGTTCACGGCGTTCGGCTTCTTCTACCTGGCCGCCGGCTTCGGGTGAACTGGGCCGATCCTGGCCGGTCTGGCCGGGCAAGCTCTCGTCACCGGTGGCTCCGGGGTCGCCACAACGGCCTTCGGGCTCGCCGCGATCGTGATCCTGGCGCTGATGTTCACCGCGGCGTTCACCGTGTCCCGTGCGCAGGAACTTACCGTCGAGCGGATCAAGGCGACCGCTCCGAAGATCAAGCGGTGGGGAGGTGCCGTGCTGATTGCCGTCGGCCTCTGGTTCATCGCCCTCGCGGTCTTCGCCGACTTCTTCGCCCAGATCTTCCCTGTCTAGCGCCCCTCGTCAGGAGGCTGCCTTGCCAGCGACGCGCGAAGAACGCGAGGACGACCGCGCCGTCTTCCGACGTCGGACCGTGTGGACGAACGCAGCCATCTGCAGCCCCACCACGCACAGCCCGAGCAGAACGAAGGGGATCCTGAACCAGTCTGGCTCCGGCGGCATCCGGTGGAACGACAGCGTGTAGTGCAGGAACAGGTAGTAGCCGACGTGGAGCAGCACGAGGTAGAAGACGACCTGGGCTGCGCTGTGCAGCCACTTCCACGAGGCCGGTCCAAGACGGCGGACGGCAGCGTCGGTCGAGGTGGCTGCGAGCGCCAGTCCCCACACCAGCGCGACGATGCCCAGGAGGTTGGCGAGCCCGAAACCGGGCTCCATCCGTGCCTCACGACCGAGCTGGGCCACGAACTCGAAGCCGAACAGGCGGCTCAGCGACCAGCGAGCCCAGCCGTTGAGGATCAGGATCGCGTGCACCGCCGCCAGGACCGCGAACCAGATGCCCGCTTCTCGACGCCAAACAATCGCGCGACCCGCCGGGCGCCAGAGCTTCGCCAGCGGACCGATCGCCAGCGTGGCCAGCAGCAGGATCAGCGAGCCATCACCGACGGACTTCCACAAACGCATCTCGGGATCCACTGCGGGCGGGAAGCCCAGAACACCGCGATCAGCATGAGGCCCAGCACGGCAACCGCCGTGTGCCGGGCCACCGAGATCCGCATCGTCTTCTTGGCCATGTGGTCTCCGATCTGTGCGGCAGTTCTCCTGCTCCGACTACGGCTTCGGCACGGAACGGACCCTCAGGCGGCGAGCGCCTGCACTCGTTCCTCGAGCGCCTCGCGCGACAGCGGCCCGACGTGCCGCGTCACCTCCCCCGTCTCACCATCGATGAATATCCACGAGGAGTGACCGAGGATCTCGAAGTGCGCCGCGGAAAGGCGTCCGTCAGGGTCGGCGATGTTCGTCATCGGCAGGCTGTACTCGTCGATGAACGCCTGCATGTTGTCCAACGAGTCCTGACCGGCCACGCCGAGGAACGTCACGTCTTGATCGAGCTGCCGCGCAACCTGCGCGACATCGGGAGCTTCCCGGTTGCAGACCGGTCACCACGGAGCCCAGAACCAGATGGCGATGTCCTGGCGGAGCAGACCCGCCCCCTCGAACTGATCACCATAGACGGTTGATGCGGTGAAGGACAGCAGCTGCGCCGCCTCACCTTGGTCGTCAGCCCCGACGGGTCCCTGTTCGCTAGCGACCTCTGGGGCGTTCCCGGCAGCGTCTGCATCGGTGACATCACCACCGCCACAGGCAGCGAGCAGCCCCATGAGCGCCATCGCGACGATGGACGCTGACGGCCGCAGTCCTCGACGGTTGACGGCCAACGACAACTCCCTCCTACTCAGACGCAGAACTACTACACACGATAGCACTGCAGTCGCGCATGCGTGCCGGACGAGCCAGGACCCGCGCGGCGAACGGGCTCAAGAGGCGCCCGCGCCGCCCGGGGAGCGATTCCCGATCGACAGCGTGGTCTCCATCCCCTGTCGGCGGTGGCCTGGCAGGGTGCACCACAGCGTCAGGCGATCCGCTTCGGTGGTCGCCATGCTGAGGGTCGTCGTCCCGCCGGGTGGCAGCACCTCGCTGCGCTCGTCGATGCCGTCCCCACCGATCCGCAGGTCGTGAGCGGTGGCGCCTGCGTTGGTGACGTCGATCGTGACGGTACCCACCACGACCACGGCACTCGACGAGGCTATGGCGAAGTCGGTCAGGCCGACGTCGATGCGGTCGGCCGGCGTTGCGGCGACGGTGGCGGGTCCGGCGATGGTCCCTGTCGGACCGCAGGCGCTCACCATGATCAGCAGGACGCCCGCTACCGCCTGGCGCGGGGCCGTCACTGCTGCGGATCCAGCAGCGATCGGGCGAGCGGGATGCCGGGGTGCTCGGAGGGCGCGGCGTCGAGGAACCGCTGCAGCGTCTGGGGCGCGACCGCTGAGCCGTCGGTGAACAGCGCCAGGCCCAGCAGCAGGAGCCCATCAGGGTGATCAGGCTGCTGGTCAAGAACCGCTCGGGCTGTGACTTGTGCGCCGCCGACATCGCCCGCCTGCAACAGCTGTGAGGCCAGGTCCAGGCGCGCTGCGATGTTCGACGGATCCTGCTCGACGCTGGCGCGCAACGCATCGAGCTCCGCGGTCGCACTGGGTCCGCTGTCGACATCGGGGAGATTGCCCGTCGGGAGGTCGCCTACGCCTCGGGGTGCCAGGTTGAAGGCCAGCAGGCCGACGAGCACGGCAGCGAACGCAGCAGCACCCCCGGCCCACGACATGCCACGGCGTCGCACAACACCATCCGCGGCGCGGTCGTCCGTCGCCGGCGCCACCGCCGTCGCTCGCGAGCCTGCCATGACCGGCGTGGTCGCCTCGCGACGCTGCGCTGCCAGCGCGGCTGCGATGCGGATCATCCCGTTCCGGTGTGCACCGGTGGACGCGTCCTCACGGTCGTCGGCGATCGCGGATGCGAGCTCGAGGGCCGCCTCGAGCCGCTCACCCGCCGGCGTCTGCGGCAGGGCCAACCGACCCGCGGCGTACCCGTCGGCCAGCTCGACAGCGTGGTCCAGGTCCGCCGAGGACACCGCGGTGGGACGCCGCCTGGTCTGCAACAGCGCTGCGCCTGTTCCGCCGAGGACCGCCGCGACGGGCAGGAACCACACCAGCCAGCCGAGCCCGCCGGTGCGCGGCGACAGCAGGATCCACTCGCCGTAGCGGGCGACGAAGTAGCCGCGGACTTCGTCGGGCGTGCGCCCGTCGGCCAGCTGCTCGGCGATGATCTCGCGCATGCTGTTCGCGATCGGTGCCGCGGAGTCTGCGACCGATAGGCCCTGGCACGTGGGGCAGCGCAGGCCCGTGGCGATGGTCGTCGCCTGCTGCTGGGGGGTGCCGGGTGGTGCGTCGAGCGCCTGCCACAGCCCCAGTGCCGACCCAGCGGCAAGCGCGACGAACGCCCCGACGGTCAGCAGCCGCCGCAGGGCCGTCGCAGAAGGGCGCGCACGTGTCATCCGGTGTCCACCAGCGGGCCGACGGCCTCCACGATCCAGCCCTCGGTGAGCTCACCGATCTTCTTGGCGCGGATCCGTCCGTCGGCGTCGATGACGAACGTCTCGGGAACACCGAAGGTTCCCCACTCGACCGCCCAGCGGCCATCAGGATCCAGGACGCTCGGATAGCCGAAGGCTCCTCGCTCCTCCAGGAAGGCGCGGGCGTCGTCTTCGGAGTCCTGGGTGTTGATGCCGATGAACTGCACCCCGAAGGGTTCCAGAACCTCAGCAGCCCGCACCAGCAGCGGGTGCTCGCGGCGGCACGGCACGCACCACGACGCCCACACGTTCACCACCACGACCTGACCGGCGAACTCGGCGATGTCGACGGTGCCACCCTCGAGCGTCGGACCGGACAGCGGCGGGGCAGGTCGGTCCATGAGCACGGTGTCGACCACGGTCGGATCTCGTCCGAACCCGGTGCCGAGCACGCCGACGGCTCCGAGGGCGACGAGCACCACGACGATCAGCAGCGGCCACCGACGACGCCATCGCGGCCTTTCGTCCGGGGCATCATCGTCGGCCGCATCGTGGACACCGAAGGTGTGGAGCATCGACGTCATGCGTCCACCGTCGTCGCGGCTGGCTGATCGACCACCGCCGCACCGTCGTGGCGACGCCGCCGGTCGGGCCAGGCTGCCACCGCCGCGCCTGTGACCATGACGCCTGCGGAGACCCACAGCCACAGCACCAGCGGGCTGATGATCAGCCGGACCGTGGCCTCGGTGCGGTCGTCGTTGACCGATGACAGCAGCAGGTACGCATCCTCGGCGAGCCCGGTCCGCACCGACGGCGTGCCGATGGCCTGCACGGACGCGGGGTAGAAGCTCAGCGCGGGCTCGTAGACGCCGAGAGCGCGGTCCCCGTCGGCGATCGCCACCTGGATGCTGATGGTCATCTTGCGCTCGGTGCGCTGTGGCGTGATGCCCTCCAACGTCACGGTGTGGTCACCCACGACGAAGGACTCGCCGATGGCCAGCGTCTGCTGTCCGTCGATGCTGTAGCTGGACGACGCCGCGATCGCCACCGCGGCGAGCACGACGCCCGCGTGGGTCAGCAGGCCGCCGTACAGACGGCGGCGGCGGGCGAGGGTCGTCCAGAGGGCCGGCAGGCTGGGTTGACCGGTCGTTGCCCGGGTTGACTGCCATCCGGTCACGACTCGGTCGACGATCGTGGCCAGCACGAAGACGCCGACGCCGATGGTGACCAGCGGCGCGACGCCCTTCCGGCCGGACAGACCGAGCGCGGCGATGGTGAGCAGACCGAGCGCGGAGGGCACCGCCAGCCGCCGGGCGAGCGCTCGGGGGTCAGCCAGCCCCCAAGGAACCAGCGGTCCGACGCCCATGAGCACGAGCATCGCGAGGGCGAGGGGGATCGCCATGCGGTCGAAGTAGGGCGCGCCGACGCTCACCCGTTCTCCGTTCACGGCCTCCACCAGCAGCGGGAAGACGGTGCCGATGAGCACGGTGACGGCCAGTCCGACGAGGATGACGTTGTTGCCCAGGAACACCGCCTCCCGCGACGCGCCGGCGTCGATCCGGTCGACGGGGCCGAGGCGGTCGGAACGCCAGATCAGCAGCGCGACCACGCTAACCAGCACGAAGGCGAAGAAGCCCAGCAGCGCCGGGCCGATCGCGGACTGCGAGAATGCATGGACGCTGGCGACGACGCCGCTTCGTGTCAGGAAGGTGCCGAGGATGACCAGCAGGTACGTCGCGGCAGCCAGGGAGAGGTTCCACACCCGCAGCGTGGCCCGCCGTTCCTGCACCATGACGGAGTGCAGCAGCGCGGTGGCGGTGAACCACGGCAGGATCGAGGCGTTCTCGACCGGGTCCCACGCCCAGTAGCCACCCCAGCCGAGGACCTCGTAGGACCAC
Organism: Euzebya rosea; assembly: GCF_003073135.1. Lineage (NCBI taxonomy): Bacteria > Bacillati > Actinomycetota > Nitriliruptoria > Euzebyales > Euzebyaceae > Euzebya > Euzebya rosea. The sequence continues at coordinate 366,988 of NZ_PGDQ01000004.1, read as the reverse complement.
CAGGCGCCGAGCATGATCCCCGCGGTCAGGAACGTCCACGCGGTGAGCGTCCAGCGGCGGGTCACAACCAGCCAACCTCTGCCCGTCTGCCCTGTGATCAGCGCCGCCACGGCGTATGCGAACGGCACCGTCAGGCCGATGTAGCCGAGATACAGCAGCGGTGGGTGAACACCCATCAGCGGGTGGTCCTGCAGCAACGGGTTGGGACCGGGACCATCCGCGGGCACGGGCGAGACCACCTGGAAGGCGTTTCCGGCGAACAGCGCCAACCCGAAGAAGAACACGGCAGAGCCGCAGATGACCGCCATCACCCAGGGGTGCAGCGCTGCCGCCCGGGGGTGGACGCGGCGCATCACCAGCACCGCATAGCCCGACAGCACCAGCAGCCACAGCAGCAGCGAGCCCTCCAGCGCCGCCCACAGGCTGATGACGGTGTAGTAGAGCGGCACGGCGCGGGCGCCGTTCTCCGCGACGTAGCGGACGCTGAAGTCGTGGGTGACCAGCGCCCACACCAGCACGGCGCACGCCATCGCCGCCCCGACGGCCATCACCGCGGTCAGGCGCTTCGCCCGCGGCGCGAGCTCGGGGCGGCGCACGCTCAGCACCCACCATCCCGTCGCAGCCAGCGACGTGACGAAGCCGAGCGACAGCGCGGCGGTTCCGAGGAGGCTGTTCACGGGCGAGCCTCGGATGCGGCCTCGTACTCGTTGGAGTGCTTGACGATCAGCAGGTCGGAGCGGAAGGCCCCGTCACCGTCGAAGGCACCCTCGACCAGTGCGCCCTGGCCCTCCTGGAACACGCCGGGCGGATCACCGAGGTGCACCACGTCCACGTCGGCGACGCCGTCGGTCAGCACGAACCGGACCGCCTCGCCGTCGCGGACGACCGAGCCCGGCTGCACCAGACCGCCCAAGCGCAGGCGTCCGTCGGCTGCGGAGAGCGACGCGGCCTCTGCCGGGCTCCGGTAGTACACCAGGCTGTCGTCCAGTCCGCTCGTGGCCAGCAGGCCGATCGCGGCGAGCGCGGTGACCGCGACGACCAGCAGCCGCGTGCGCGGTCGGGCCAGCCTCATCGGTCCAACCCCCGGCCGCTCCACCACGCGTAGCCGGCCCACACCAGCACGGTCAGCACGTAGCCGACCACCACCCAGCCCCATCCGTCGCTCATCGGCTTGTCCTCGCGGTCACGGTCAGCTCCAGTGGTCGTGGCATGTCGTCGTCGGCGGGAACGGCCGGGTCGTCCTGGGCGAGCACCGCGACGCGACGGAGGTGAACCCAGACCGCAGCAAGCGTGAAGGCGAGCACCGCGGTCAGAAGCGCGGCTAGCATCATCGGCTCGATGGAGTCGGCCGGACCCCCCGGCCGCAGCACGGTCGGTGGCTGGTGCAGGGTCCGCCACCACACCACCGAGTAGTGCACGATCGGGACGTTGACGAAGGCCGCGATCCCGACGACCGCCGCCCGTCGTGCGCTGGCATGGGGGTCCGCCGACAGCCCCCGCACCCCCAGGTAGCCCACGTACACCACCAGCAGGACGACGGTGGTGATCAACCGGGGCTCCCACGTCCACCACACTCCCCACACCGGTCGGCCCCAGAGGCTTCCCAGCACGATCGCCAGCGCAGTCAGCCCGACGCCCAACTCCGCAGCCGACCGAGCATGTCGGTCCCACCGCAGGTCGCGGCGCAGCAGGTAGGCGACGCTCGCGGCCAGCACCCCCGCGAAGGCCAGGTAGGCCACCCATGCCGCCGGCACGTGGACGTACATCAGCCGTTGCGGCTGCCCCTGCACGACATCGGGAGGGGCGAGCAGGAGGCCGAGGACTGCGGCGGCGCCACCGGCCGCCGCGGCGGCAGCACCCAGGACGGTGGTGGGTCGGATGCGCACGGTCATTCCTCCAGCAGGGTCGGGAACACGGCCCACGCCACGGCGAGGGCCGCAAGGTCGTAGGCCAGGAGCAGCAGTAGCCAGGATGAGGCGTCGACGCCAGGCGTGCTCGCCTGCGTACCCGCGACGAGGGCCGGGAGCCCTGCCGGCAGGACCAGCGCCGTCAGCAGCCCCGTGCCGGTCCGGCCGGCTGCCGAGGCGGCGGTGCCGTACACGACCACGGCACTCGACAGGCCTAGGGTGCCGAGCGCGGCAGCAGGCACCGATGACAGCGCCATCCCGGCACCCATCACGATGATGCTGAGACCAGCTGCGGCGGTCCAGGTGGCCGTCAGCCACACCCACATCGCCGCCAGCTTCCCCCACAGCAGCGGGCCTGGGCCGGCCAGGCTGCGCAGCAGGTCCCAGCAGCCGTCCTCGCGCTCGGCCACCGCGACGGTGAGCGACAACGGTGCGGCCAGGAGCAGCACCACCAGCCAGGGCAGGCCGGGGGCGACCACCTGCAGCACCGACGGTGCCGGACCGAAGGCCAGGCCGGCGAGCAGCACGCCGGCGAGGGAGAACGGGACCGCGACACGGGTCAGGTGCCGGCCCGATGCCTCGACTGCCAGCTCCCGCGTGAACACGGTCAGCACCTTGCCGGCATCAGCCACCACGCTCACCCCTCGACGGGGACAGCTCGAGATGACCGTCCTGTCGCTCCTGGAGCCAGCGACGGTCATGGGTTGCGATCAGGACGGCAGCACCACGGCGGGCGAGGTGGTCGACGACCCCCGCCGCGCAGCGTCGTCCGTCGGCGTCCAGATGCGCATCAGGCTCGTCGAGGCAGGCGATGGCCGGGGTGCCGGCCAGCACGGTCGCAAGGGTGACCCGTGTCCGCTGGCCGGCCGACAGCTCACCGACCGTGCTCGTGCGCAGGGCTGACAGGCCGGCGAGCTCGATCGCCTCCTCGACGTCACCTCCACCCAGCGCCGCGGCGACGGCCACCGCCTGCCCGACCGTCTGTGTCGCTCTGGCCCCGTCCCCTGCGGCGGCGTAGAGCGCCGGCTCGCCACCGGTCCTCACGCCTCCGGACGGCTTCAGCAACCCTGCGGCGATGCGCAGCAGTGTGGTCTTGCCCGACCCGTTGGGACCCGTGACGGTGCACACCGCGCCGCGCTGCACCCGCAGGGTGATCGGGGTCAGGGCCAGGACCGCGCCGTATGACCGGTGGCAGGCCTGCAGTTCCAGCACGCAGCGTGACGCGGCGGCACGGCTGGCATCTGCGGCGGAGGAGAGGAACGGGGTGATGGTCATGGTGGGGCGCCTGCCGACGCACGTCGGTGGCACCGTCCACTATGCAGCGTCGTAGCCTGTGGTGCCGAAGCCGAATGGGATTGTGACCAGATCGACCGGACAGGAGAAGCAGATGCGCCGGAGTTCCGCAGGTGTGTTGGCGCTCACCTTCGCCTTCCTGGCGGTGCTTGCGGGGCCGGCGTCAGCGCACTCCTTCCTCGCCACCACTGATCCATCGCAAGGCGCCAGCCTGACCGAGGCCCCCGAAGTCGTCCTCGTCGTCGTGCTGACCGGATGCGCCACCCCCGACGGCGGGCCCAGCGGCGCGGAGGCCGCGGCGGTCCAGCGGGGGGAGGCCATCTATGCAGCCAACTGCATGAGCTGCCACGGCGGGGCGCAGGGCGGTGCGATCGCTGACATCCCACCACGACACAACGCCCAGGGCCACACCTGGCACCACGCCGAATGCGAGCTGCTCGACATCATCGCCGAGGGCCTGCCCGATCGTCCCGGCCTTCCCGAGGGCACCCCCACGATGCCCGCCTTCGCCGACGACCTCGACGCCGAGGACCGCCGAGCGGTGCTGGCCTACATCACCACCTGGTGGACGCCCGACCAGCTGGCATCGCAGCGGCAGACCACCCAGCAGGTCTGCGCCGACGACGGCTGAGCATCACCACGAGGCGACATCGACCTCGCGAAGCGGGCAGAGCAGCGCGATCTCCGGCGCATCGCGGATCTGCTCGACCGTGGTGGGGATGGCCGGTGCGACCAGCAGCGCGACCGTCGTCACCCCGACCGCGAGGACGAGCGCAGCGACCGCCGTGCGGGGGCGGTCCAACGACGCCGACAGCCAGGCCAACAGGGTCAGCGCGAACACGCCCAGCATCGTGACAAGCGGTGCGGGGATCAGGTGCAGGGCGATGTGGAAGGCGAAGGCGTCCATCCACAGGGCGTGGAGGATCCCCGCGGACAGGAAGAGGGCGTCGGGGAAGGCGGAGTAGACGTGCCCGGCCAAGCCCGGCCCCCACACCGCGCCGGGGCGGCGCCGGCGGAGCAGCGCCCAGCCCGTCGTCGTGGCCACCCCGATGGCACCGCCGAACAGGCCGTGCAGCCAGAAGTGGAACTCCGCACCCAGAGTCCGGTAGCGCCAGTACAGGTAGCTCTCGACCGCCACGACCACCACGGCAGTGATGGCGTGCCTCACCGGGCAGCGTCCAGCAGCACGGCGATCTCCTCGGAGTGCGCGGCGGGTGCGGGGTCAAACGTCCGGTAGCGCAACGTGCCCGTGGCATCCACCACGGCGTAGCCAGGACCGATCCGGCCCTCCGCGGTGAGCAGGCCGTAGCGCCGTGCGACGTCGGGGTCGTCGGTGACGCGGACCTGCGCGTCCACGTCCGGCGCCTGGCAGTCCTCACAAACCACGACCAGGACGGGCCGGCCGGGCTGCAGACCGAGCTGTTCAGCCAGCGGCGCGGGCTGGTCGAGGTAGAACAGGTCGAACTGCTGCAGCGCGTGGACCGGATCGTGCAGTCCATGTGCCGACGAGGTCAGGTAGGCCACCACGCCGGCGACGGCGATGGCCAGCACGACGGCGACCGACGCCGTTGCCCCGGCTGCGCGGCGGACAGGCGGATCGGCGTCGCCGGTCAGGCCGGCGGTGCGGTCTGCCACGTGGACCCGCCGTCGGTGCTCACGTACAGCTGCCGGGGCTCCTCGGCGACCAGCCAGATACGGCCCTGGGTGCCGGCGGCGATCGTCACCGGCTGTCCAGCGACGTCTGGCGGGCCCACCATGGACCACGTCTGCCCGCCGTCCATGCTCTCCTGCACCCCCACGCTGGTCAGGGCGACCACCCGATCGGGGTCATCCGGGTCGGCGGTCAACGAGCCCACGCCCGCCTCGTCGACCACGGTGAAGGTCCGGGCGCCATCGGCGGAGCGCGCCAGCCCGCTCTGCCCGCCACCCGCCAGGACCACGTCGGGGTCCTCGGGGTCGACCAACAGCGCGAAGGTGTCCGCGCCGACCGTCTGGCCGGCCCCGGCCCGGGCCTCCCACGTCTCACCCGCGTCGGTGCTGACGAACACGCCGAAGCCGACCACGAACGCATACACCGTCTCCGGATCGCTGGCGGACTGCGCGAACGCGTGGATGTCCAGCGACGGAAGGTCCGGCGGCGCGAGCGGCTCGAACGTGGCACCGCCATCACGACTGCGCTGCAGCACCTCATGACCGGCCACGAACAGCAGCCCGTCAGGATCCTGCGCCCCCAGCGACATCGCGTCCTGTCCTTCCAGGCCAGCCAGATCCCATGAGGCCCCCTGGTCCTCGCTGCGGTACAGCGCGCCGAGCAGGAGGCCAATCACGCTGCGGCGCATCGAACGACCTGGACGGTCAGCGACGGTTGTACTACACGTCCTAGGGTTCACATTCACACTGTAGTCTGGGACGCCACGTTCACTGTTGTTCACCCGTACGAGAGGAGGCCCGTGCATGGCTGCTGGCGCGGATTCCCCGGAACTCGGTTCGCTCGAGGCCAAGATCATGCGGGTGGCTTGGGACGACGCGGGTCAGTACCTGCAGGTTCGTGACGTGCTGTCCAGGCTCGAGGACGATCTCGCCTACACCACGGTGATGACCGTCATGAACCGACTGCACGACAAAGGGTTGCTCCGGCGGCGTCGGGCCGGACGGGCATGGACCTACAAGCCGTCGTCGACGCGTGAGGCTCACGCGGCCGCCACGATGGCCGACGCGCTGTCGGTCGCGGGCAACCGGACCGCGGCCCTGCTGCACTTCGTCGCCGATCTCGATCCGGACGAGGCTGCAGCGCTGCGCCGCCTGCTCGGCGGCGCCCCGGAACCGCAAAGCGGGGGATCGGCGTGATCCACGCGGCCATGCTCACGGCCATGGGCCTGACAATGCTTGCCTGGCGGCCCTGCCGTGACCTCGAGGCACGGGCACCACGCGCCGCCGTCACGATGCTGCTGCTCTCGACCGCCGCCGTGTGGGTCGGCTCGCTGGGACTGGTCGTACAGGCCATCGCCGACGCAGCGGGCCCGGCGGGCACCCTTGTGGCCGCCTGCGGCACAGTGCTGCGCGACCTGCTGACCGGGGGACTCGGGTGGTGGCAGTCGTCGCTGCTGCTCGCCTGGGTCGTGCTGCTGCCCGGCCGGGGCCTGTGGTGCGTTGCGAAGGACCTCATCGGCTCGCGCCGGCTCCTCCGGCGTGTCCGCACGGCCCCAGCGGTGACGGCGGTGACGGCGGATGTTGTCGGGGCCACCCATCGGCCGAGGCGGGTCGCCGTCGTCGATGATCTTGGGACACCGGCGGTCACCGTGGGACTGCTCCGCCCCGTGGTCGCGGTCGACGCCGTGTTCTGGGCCGACGCCGACGCCACTGAGCGCAGCGTCGTCCTGGCGCACGAACAGTCCCACCAGCGCGGTCGGCACGGCCTGTTGGATGCCGTCACACAGTTTCTGGGCGCAGGGCTCGCACCGCTGCCGTTCGTCCGTCACGCCAGCGACTGCATCGGGCGGCACCTCGAGGCGCTGGCCGATGATGCGGCGGTGCGCCGACACGGCCCCCGACTCGTCGGCGTGACCCTGGGTCAGGTCGCCCTCGCGGCCAGGCCCGGACACGGATTGGGGGCGTCCGGCGATGCGGTCTGGCGGGTGCAGCGTCTGGTTGCGCCCAGCCCCACCGCATCCTGGCGCGACCGCGCCATCCTGGGCGCGGCCACGACGCTCATGGCCGCGATGCTGGTCCTCGGGGCGGTGGATGCCGCAGATGCCGTCCTCCTCCTCGAACCGAACTTCTGCTCGCTGTAGATCCAGCAGCCCAACATGCTACTACTGGACGTAGCAGACAAGGGACGTTGCGGAATGAGGCGCGGAAGGACCCAGCATGGAGCTGATGACGATGGCTGGACTTTCGTTCGCGGCCGGAGTGCTGTCCTTCACCTCGCCGTGCTGCCTGCCGCTGATGCCGGGCTACGTGGCCTACATCAGCAGCACCGGCCAGGACGCCCCGGATCGTTCAGGACGGGCCACCACCGCAGCCTCGACCGCAACGGTGGTGCAACGGCGGACAGCTCGGCCCCGTGCGCTGTCCAGCGCTCTGCTGTTCGTCACCGGTTTCGGTGTGGTCTTCACCGCCCTCGGCGCGGGCGCGTCGGCGATGAGCACCGTGCTGCTCACCAACCGCATCGTGCTCTCACAAGTGGGCGGTGTCGTCATCATCGTCATGGGGCTGGTGCTGGCCGGTGTGGTGCGCGTGCCGGTGCTCATGCGGGAGTACCGGTTCGACCTGTCGCGGGTCCGGCCCGGCCCTGCCGGAGCGGTTCCCTTGGGGATGGCCTTCGCGATCGGATGGGTGCCGTGCATTGGCCCGGTGCTGGCCGGCATCCTCACCCTGGCCGCCAGCAACGGCTCCGTCGGGCAAGGGGCGGCGCTGCTGGCCGTCTACTCGGCCGGGTTGGGGCTGCCCTTCATCGGTCTCGCCGTCGCAGCCTCACAGCTCGACCCCATCGTTACCTGGCTCCGTCGACACGCCAGAGCGGTGGAGTTGGCCGGCGCCGCCGTCATGGTGACCATGGGCATCCTGCTCCTCACGAATCAGTGGCTTCGCTTCTTCGCTCCCCTCACCAGCCTGTTCAGCCGGTTTGGCTGGCCCCCGATCTGATCGTCGGCAGTCCACACGAGCGCCGGGAGAGCGGTGTCGACCACGACCACGGGGGTGTCGCCGCTGCTCATGTCAGGCGTGGGTGGCCACCGCAGCTCGACCGTGTTGGTCAGTGCCTGACGGGGCCTGCAGCCCTGATAGTGTCCGCACGACAACCTGGGGGCCGATCACTGCCGACCATCCAGTCGCGACGCCGGCACGACCGTCCTGCCCGTCACCTGCAGAGCGCGTTGGGGAGCGGGAACGGATCGACCGGTCCGCCGCCACCGGGGTGGACCTGCCAGTGGAGGTGCGGCGGCGTACCTGCGGCGTTTCCGGACGTACCTGCACCACCGAGGATCTGACCCGCCTCGACCGCTTGCCCGTCCAGCACGCCGACGCTGTCGAGGTGGGCGTAGTAGTACCGGTTGCCCGCCACGTCATGCAGGTTGACCGTCAATCCGCCCGAGCCGTTGCGTCCGACTCGGACGGTGCCGGCGCCGGCCGCCACCACGGGGTCCCCCGGGCCGCGAACATGTCCACCCCTTCGTGGCTGCGACCGCCGGATCGTGGCGCGCCCCACGATGACGAGAAGCCGTTCGGCGGTCCGAGGGGGCACGCCATGACCGGGGGCCAGGCCTCCTGTCCCCCGGCCACCACCGCCTGGCGACCGATGAGTTGCGGCTCAGCTGCCTGATCCGCTGCCGCCAGCGCCGCACGGACGGCCGCCTGCTCGGCAGCCACGCGGCGGACCAGCGCAGTCAGCTGCCACCGCTCCGGACGTCCACGCAGGACCAGGAACGACAGCGCCGCCCCGACCAACACCGGCACAACCGTTGCCACCGACAGCAACAGGCGTCGGGATCGTGGGACATCGTTGCCCCGGAAGGTCATCGTCGACGCCGCCCCCTCGGGCACGTCGGCCAGCACCTGACCGACCGCGAGCACCAACCCGAGCCCGCCGCCCAGCGACGCACCAGCCCCGATGGGAAGCCCGTCGCTGAACAGATCGGACGCGATGGCCAGGTAGATCATCCACATCCGCCCGGAGCCCTTCGCGCGGGCCTGGATGAGTCGCTGCGCCAGCAGGTAGAGGCCGCCACCGCCAAGGAACGCGAGGGCGAGCAGCCACCCGGCCACGACATCGACGGCTCTCGGCATGATTTCCACGGCTACGACGGCGAAGACCACACCGGCCGCGGCGTGCAAGGCCCGGTTGCGCCAACGGTCCGACGGGGGGTGATCTCGGCGACGAGGCCACCCGTGATGTTGCCGGCGGCCGGCAACAGCGCCAGGAGGAGGACGTCGATCCACCCCCGGTCCGTACCCGGGCGCTCCCCTGAGAAACTCAGCCCTAGTCGTGGCTGGAGGGAGCCCACTCGATCACGACGTCGGTCGGCTCGAAGCCGGGGCCCTGCCGGGTCGGCATGAGCGACACCGAGAGGTTAAGGACCTCGAGCACCCGCCGCCGCCCGCGCACGTCAAGCTGTGCCCAAGCCGTCTGGATGCTGGCACTCGTCAGCAGGTCGCGCAGCGGCTTCGGATCGGGTGTCGCGTAGGTGCGGGTCGCCTTGCGCTCGGCGTTCTCGAGTCGCGGCCGCAGCCGAGCGGAGATCTCACGGAGCTGCAACCGATCGATGAGGCCGTCGGCGTAGTCGACGGCGGCAGCGTCGAGCCGGCGGCGCAAATCCTCGGCGATCCGCCGGTGGTCGTCCGCACCTGTTCGCCGACCGGCGGCCGTCAGGTCAGGCAGGGCCGCATCCGGCGCACCCAAGCGGGCGACGACGACCTGCCCTATCAGATCGTCGACCGATGGCTCGTCGCGGCTGGTGCAGCCCTTGGCCTCGCAGGTGTAGAGCGTCCGCTGCACTGTCTGGCCGGTCCGCTTGCGGTGGTAGCGCCACGACTTGACCCGCAGGTCCGCCCCGCAGATGCCACACCGCCCGATGCCGTAGGTCAGCAGATGCACCCGGTTGTTGGTGGCGATGGTGGTGCGGCGCGACTTGTTGGTCAGCAGGGCGACAACCTCGCGGTGGCGCTCCTGCTCGATGATCGGCGGCCAGGCTGCATCGCCGATGATGCACGCATCGACGCACGGGCCGCTGTGGCGGGGCGCCCGACGGCCGAGCCGATCCCGCTTGAGCCCATGGTGGACCCGCTTGGCGATGTTGGCCGGTCGAAGCGCGAGCTTGCGGACCGTCCCCGCGCGCCACTTCACTCCGGCCCGGCCCGACGGCACGGGGACGCCTCGTCGGTTGAAGTCCTCCCCGATCCCCTTCATCGACTCACCGGCGATGATGCGGTCCACCAACTCGCGGACGATATCGGCCTGGTCCTCATCCTCGACATCGCGGAACGACACCTGCCGTCCTTCATCGTCGAGCACGGGCTCGCGACGCCAGCCGTACAGGACCGGCCCCGACGCACGACCCTCCTGCGCGCGCTGCAGCGCCGCACGCGCCACACGCTCACCCTTGATCGCCGACTCGGCGGTGTCGAACTCGCCCAGGATGCCCGCCACCATCCGGCCCGAGGCGCTGGCCAGCTCCAGCTCGGGACCCGACACCGCCGCCACGGAGATCCGCCGGTCCGCGAGCAGGTCCATCGCCTCGGCTCGCTCCCGACGTGACCGCCACAGCCGGGAGGTCATGTAGACCACGATCCGGTCGAACTCTCCCGCGGCCGCTGAGTCCATGAGTGCCTGGTAGCCAGGCCGTCTCGCTCCGGAGTAGGCGCTGACGTCGTTGTCCGCCCACTCCCCCACCACCTCCCAGCCACGCGCTTCAGCGAGGGCACGGGCGTCTTCGAGCTGACGCTGCACCCCCTTCTCGGTGCCGTGCTCGTCCTGGGAGATGCGGGCGTAGAGACCCGCTTTCATGACCGTACCCAACCTGCTCTCATGGTCTCAAGATAGCACTTCTAGGGAGGGAATTTCCCCCCGCATTCCCGGGTGGCCCGGGCAACACCTTCGGCAGCAGCGAGGCGTTCGGACGGATCATGGACTCGCTGGAGGGCAAGCTGTTCGTGCTGGACGACGCGGTGTGGGTCCACCCGGGCCACGGCGACGACACGACCCTGGGCACCGAGCGACCGCACCTGCAGGAGTGGCGCGACCGCGGCTGGTAGCCCGCCGGGTGTGGCCCGGCCGGGCCGGGTGGCCACCGGCGCGATCGGGGCCTGCGTCGTCCATGGCCGATGACTGGCGCGATCGTGACCGCCCGGCTGGGCCGGCCGGTGGGCAGCCCCGAGGGCGTAGGCTCCCCTCGACCTCGTGACGAGGCCGACGCCAACTCCCTGGAGCACCACCGTGGCCAACCCGATGACCGAAGAGATCCTGTCCAGCGTGTCGATGTCCGACATCGCCGCCCGCCTGGGCACCGATGAGGACACGGCGCGGCAGGCGACCGAGGCGGCGCTGCCGACGCTGCTCGCCGGGCTGACCGCACAGGCCAGTGATCCCGCTCGGGCGCTGGGGCTCGCGTCTGCCCTGCGCCAGGACCACGACGAGTCCCTCCTCAATGCCGACGATGCCGTCCGCCGGGTCGACCCCGCGGAGGGCGACAAGATCGTCGGGCACGTCTTCGGCGACCGGCGGGGCGCGGTCGAGCACGACCTCCAGGGATTCCTGGGCGGCGGCTCGGGTGACCTGGTCGGCAAGCTCATGCCGATGCTCGCACCCCTCGTGATGGCCTACATGAAGAAGAAGATGACCGGCGGTGGCTCGGGCGGGGGCGGTGGCCTCGGCGACATCCTCGGCTCGGTCCTCGGCGGCGGGGCAGCCGGTCAGGCGACCGGTGGCGGCGGCGGGCTCGGCGACATCCTCGGCTCGGTCCTCGGCGGTGGCGACGCGCCCGAGCAGGACCGCGGCGACGGCGGCGGCATCGGCGACATCCTCGGTTCGGTCCTCGGCGACGGCAAGGAGGAGAGGTCCTCCAGCGGTGGCGGGGTGCTGGACGACGTGCTCGACGGCATCCGGGACAAGCAGAAGAAGGCAAGCCCGCTGGACGACATCCTCGGCTCGATCCTCGGCCGCCGCTGACCCGCCGGATCAGCTCGGGCCGGATCAGCTCGGGCCGGATCAGCTCGGGCCGGATCGCGGGTCAGCCGCCGAGCGGAGGGTCGCCCGCTGCAGCGCGTTCCTCGGCGCTGCGGATCACGCAGAACTGGTTGCCGTCCGGGTCGGCCAGGACCATCCAGCCGGTCCCGTCGGGGTTGCGCCGGTCGGCGACCTGCCGTGCGCCCAGCTCCAGCACCCGCTGGATCTCCTCGTCGCGGGTGCGGTCCGTCGGCATCAGGTCGAAGTGGAACCGTCCCTCCCTGGGCTGCAGCTCCTCGACCTCGATGAACAGCACCATCCGACCCGTCGCCGGGTCGACGATCATGCATTCCTCGTGGCCCGGTTCGTTCGGGTCGCCGGGCACGTCGGTCCAGCCCAGCAGGTCCCGCCACCAGCAGGACAGGGTGTAGGCGTCGAGGGTGTTGACGGTGGTGTGGCTGATCAGGCTGGCCACGGGGGCTCCTCCAGGATGTCGAGGGTCAGTACGCGCGCTTGAGGACGAGGGGCAGGACGGCGTCGGCGCCGGCCTGTGCCAGCAGGTCGGTGACGACGGTGAGGGTCCACCCGCTGGTCCGGATGTCGTCGACCAGCAGGCAGGGGCCAGCCGGTGCGGCGCGGACCGCCGCGGGATCCACGGTCAGGCCCGCGATGGCGTTGGAGGCGGCGTGGGCGGAGTTGCCCATCCGTTCCTGCGGTGGCGTGTCGACCCCGGTCCTCCTGACGGCGTCGACGAGCTCCATCCGCCCGGCGGTGGCGATCCGCTCGGCCAGCGTCTCGGGCAGCCACGGGCGACCGCGTGACGGCACCCAGGTCACCCAGGTCGGACGGGCCTCCCAGCGCCACCGCTTGAGGACGGCGAAGAGGCCGTCGACGGCCTCCTCGAGCGCCTCTTCCACCGCGGGGTCGGCCCGGTCGGCGCCACGCCGCAGCAGGACCTCGACGACGTCACGCCAGCCCGGGTCGGAACCGCGGGCCAGCGCCCGCCCCTCCTCGGCCTGGAGGCCCTTGATCCTGCCCTTGCGGTCCGACAGGCCGGTGGGCCACATGCGCCGGGGTTCGACGATCACGTCGCGGCTGCGGAGGAACGCCAGGGCGCGGGTGATTGTGGCGGCGTCGGCCGCGAACGTGGCGGACGGCAGGGTCGGGTCGCAGCCCTGGCAGCGCCCGCAGCGCCACGACGGGTCCTCGCTGACCGACGGGTCGTCGAGGTGGTCCAGCAGGAGGTGCATCAGGCACTCGCCCTTCGCCGCCAGCCCGGCGTAGGTCCGCATGGCGTCCGCCTCGAGGTCGCGGGCTCGGGCGACCCGGTCGATGCGCTCCTCGTCGGGCTGCCACCCCTTCCCGGTCGCCGTCCAGCCACCCTTGACGCGTTCGACGGCGCCGTCGACGTCGAGGATCCGCAGCGCGGCGTCGAGCCGTCCTCGACCGGCGTTGACCGACGTCTCCAGCGCGGCGACCGACGTCGAGGCCCCGACCGACAACGTCTCGAGGATCTGGTCGACCAGCTTCTGGCGGGGCATCGAGGCCGACGCGAAGTAGGCCCACACCGCGTCGTCGTCGTGGCCGGGCAGCGCCACCACGTCGGCCCGGTCCACCCCTCGGCCGGCGCGGCCGATCGCCTGGTAGTAGGCGACGGGCGAGGACGGCAGCCCGTGGTGGACCACGAAGGTCAGGTCGGCCTTGTCGAAGCCCATGCCCAGCGCCGACGTGGCCACCACGGCCTTGACCCGGTCGGCCTTCAGGTCCGCCTCGAGCTGCTCACGGGCGTCGTTGTCCAGCGACGAGGAGTAGGCGACCGCGTCGATGCCCTCGGCCCGCAGGAACTCCGCAACCAGCTCGGTGTCGGCCACCGTCAGGCAGTAGACGATGCCCGAGCCCTCGACGGTCGGGATCCAGCCGGCCATCCACGCCAGCCGTTCGTCGTCGTCGAGGTCGTGCACGGCGAGGTGCAGCGACGAGCGGTCCAGCCCGCCCCGCAGGATGACGGTCCCCTCCCCCAGCTGTGCGGTGACGTCGTCGACGACCCGGTCGTTGGCGGTCGCCGTCGTGGCGAGGACACCGGCACCGCCGAGGTCGGCCAGGACGTCCTTGATCCGCCGGTAGTCGGGCCGGAAGTCGTGGCCCCAGTCGGAGATGCAGTGCGCCTCGTCGACCACGACCATGCCGACCCGGGCCGCGAGGAACGGCCACACCCGTTCGCGGAACCCCGGGTGGTTGAGACGTTCGGGGCTGATCAGCAGCAGGTCGACCTCGTCGGAGGTGACCGCCCGTTCGACCTCGCCCCACTTGTCGATGTTGGCGCTGTTGATCGTCGCCGCCCGCACACCCACCCGTTCGGCGGCCAGCAGCTGGTCGCGCATCAGGGCGAGCAGCGGCGACACCAGCAGGGTCGGGCCGTCACCGCGCCGCCGGGCCAGGGCGGTGGCCAGCAGGTAGACGGCGGTCTTGCCCCAGCCGGTGCGCTGGACGACGAGCGCTCGTCGGCCCTCGAGCAGGGCGATGATCGCCGTCAGCTGGTCGGGCCGGACCGTCGCGTCGGGCCCGGCGAGCTGCTCGATCAGCGCCTGCGCCTGCTCGCCGATCGCGTCGGCGTCGACGTCGCCCTCCACGCGACGTGGGCCATCCGGCACGACCGGTCGCGCCACGGGCGCCGTCGCCCGGGACGGGGTCTCCTCGTCGGGGCTCCACGAGTCCTCCCACTCCTCCTCGGGTGGTTCCTCGGGTGGCGGTGGGGCTGGCGGCAGGGACGTGTCGTCTGACATGGACACCACCCTCGCAGACACCCGTGACATCGCTGCGGCGGATCCGTCCACAGCTAGGATGGGCACGTCCGCGAAGTGGGGCTGGTTCCACGCGGACCTCCGACCCGTCCGGGCCGGGGAGGCGTGCCCGGTCGACGGGCCCCAGCGCAGGAGAGCGACAGCGTGCACGGATGTGTGTGGTGTGCCGACGTACCCGTTTCCGCAGGTGGGGGACGGTGATGGAGCTGCTCCATCCCGATCACCTCGTGATGACGTTCGGCCTGATCGGCGTCATCGCCGTGGTCTTCATCGAGTCCGGCCTGCTGGTCGGGTTCTTCCTGCCGGGCGATTCCCTCCTGTTCACCGCAGGGTTGCTGGCCGCCGGGGGCGTGCTCGACCTTCCCGTCCTGCTTGTCGGCGTCTGCCTGGCGGCCGTCCTCGGTGACCAGACCGGATACTGGCTGGGGTCTCGCCTGGGCATGCCGTTGCTGCGACGCGAGCGGTGGTGGTCCCGCCCCGCACACGTCGAGCGGGCCAGGACCTTCTTCGAGGAGCGCGGCGGCCGCGCCGTCCTCCTCGCCCGGTTCGTGCCGATCGTCCGCACGTTCGTGCCCTTCGTCGCCGGTGCGGTCGCGATGCCGTATCGCGCGTTCGTCGGGTGGAACGTGGCAGGCGGCCTGCTCTGGGGCGGGGGTGTCACGACCGCCGGTTACCTGCTCGGCGAGGCCATCCCCGACATCGATCGCTACCTCCTGCCGATCATCGGTGTGATCGTGCTCGCCTCCGTGGTGCCCGTCCTGCTGGAGCTGCGCACCGGCTCCCGCCACCCCGCCGTGTGCCCCGCCACCCCGAGTACCCCTGTCGTCCCGCTGGACGCCGCACCAGCCGACGAGCACGTCCGATGAACCTCGAGGTCTCCCGACGTCACGACGTCGCCCGCGCCCACGCCGACCCGGATGGGCCGACGGAGGACACCCATCCCCCTGTGCTGGAGGCGATCAAGCGCTCCCTGGTCGGCGCCCCCCTGCCCAGCAGCGAGCTCGACCACCAACGGATCTCCAAGCGCGTGGGACTGGCGGTCTTCTCCTCCGACGCGATCTCGTCGACCGCCTACGCAACCGAGGAGATCCTCTTCGTCGTGGCGCTCGGCGCGTCGAGCCTGGCCCTCGGCCTGTCGGTGCTGGTGCCCATCGCGCTGGCCGTCGCCGTCCTGCTCCTGATCGTCTCGACGTCCTACCGCCAGACCATCCACGCGTACCCCTCCGGCGGTGGGTCCTACGTCGTCAGCCGCGAGAACCTTGGCGAGACGCCCTCCCTGGTGGCCGGGGCGTCCTTGCTGGTCGACTACATCCTGACCGTGGCCGTCTCCATCTCCGCCGGGGTGGCCGCGATCCTCTCCATCCCCGCCTTCGCGGGGCTGCGCGACAACCGTGTCGCCGTCGGGTTGGTCCTCGTGACCCTGATCACGATCGTCAACCTTCGTGGTGTCAAGGAGTCGGGCCGTGTGTTCGCCGTCCCGACCTACGTCTACATCCTGACCTTCGGCGCCCTCGTCGTCGTCGGCCTCGCCAAGGCCGAGCTGGGTCTGTTCGGTGGCCTGTCACCGGTCGACGTCGAGGGCTTCGAGGGAGCCCTGGACGGCGGCGAGCTCGGGCTCTTCCTGATCCTGAAGGGCTTCTCGTCGGGTGCCGTCGCCCTGACGGGTGTCGAGGCGATCTCCAACGGTGTCCCTGCCTTCGAGCGGCCGGCCCCGCGCAACGCGGCCGTGACGCTCTCGTGGATGGCTGCCATCCTCGGCGCGCTGTTCCTCGGCTCGGCCGTGCTCGCCCGCGACGTCATGCCGGTCCCCAGCCACGACCAGACCGTCGTCTCTCAGCTCGGCCTCGCCGTGTTCGGGGCGGGGCCCCTCTTCCTGGTCCTGCAGGTCGCCACTGCCTGCATCCTCGTGCTCGCGGCGAACACCGCCTACGCCGACTTCCCCCGGCTGTCCTCGATCATCGCCAGCGACGGCTACCTGCCCCGGCAGCTGGCCAACCGCGGCGACCGGCTGGTCTTCTCCAACGGGATCGTCCTGCTCGCCGCGGCGGCCTCGGCCCTGCTGATCGGCTTCGGCGGCATCACGACAGCCCTGATCCCGCTGTACGCCGTCGGGGTGTTCACCAGCTTCACGTTGTCGCAGACCGGCATGGTGCGTCACCACCTGACCCTGCGGGAACCGGGCTGGCAACGCGGCGTGGCCATCAACGGCGTCGGCGCCCTGGCCACCTTCGTCGTCCTGCTCATCGTGGCGGTCACCAAGTTCTCCAGCGGGGCATGGCTGCCGCTCGTGGTGATCCCGACCGTCGTCCTGCTGTTCCGCGGGGTGTCGGCCCACTACCAACGGGTCCGTTCGGGGCTGCGGCTGCCCGACCGCATCGTGCTGGAGCCGACCGCCCACACCGTCGTCGTCCTGGTCGGCGACGTGCACCGCGGGACCGTCGAGGCACTGCGCTACGCGTGGTCGCTGCACCCGACGCACCTGCTGGCGGTCAGCGTGGTCGCCGACGACGACGCCGAGACCGCGATCCACGAGCGCTGGGCGAGGGTGCCCGGGGACATCCGACTCGACGTCATCCGGTCGCCCTACCGCGAGCTGACCCGGCCGTTGTTGCGCTACATCGACGAGGTCGACGACCGCTGGGACGGTGACATCGTCACGGTGCTCATCCCCGAGTTCGTGGTGTCGCGCTGGTGGGGGCACCTGCTGCACAACAACAGCGCCCTGTTGCTGAAGGCACGCCTGCTGTTCCGCCGCGGCACGGTGGTCACCTCCGTGCCCTACCACCTCGACGCCTGACGATCAGGGTTCGAGGAGCACCTTGATGGCCTCGCGCTCGTCCATCGCCCGGTACGCCTCGGCGACGTCCTCGAGCGGCATGACCGCGTCGAAGACGATGCCGGGGTTGATCGTGCCCTCGGTGACCAGCCGCAGCAGCTCGGGCAGGTAGGTGCGGACTGGGGCCATGCCGCCGGCCAGGCCGATGTTCCTGCCGAACATGCGTCGGATCGGCAGCTCGACACCGTGGGGCACGCCGACGAACCCGACGGTCGAACCGGGGCGGGCGACCGCGAACGCGGTCTCCATGGCCTGGCCGGTCCCGACGCACTCCAGCACCGCGTCGGCGCCGACGCCGTCGGTCAGCTCGAGGACCGCCTGCTCGCCCTCCTCACCGCGGTCGGCGATCAGGTTGGTGGCGCCGAACTGCTCGGCGATCCGCTGGCGGGGTTCGTGACGGGACATGGCGATGACCTGTCCGGCCCCCATGACCGAGGCCGCGAGGACGCCGCACAGCCCGACGGCACCGTCGCCGACCACGACGACCGTGTCCCCCTCCTCCACCCCTGCCGCCACCGCGGCGTGCCAGCCGGTGGCCATCACGTCGGAGAGGGTCAGCAACGAGGGGATGAGGTCGTCGTCGGGCATGCCGTCGGTGGCGACCATGCTGCCCTCGGCCTGGGTGACCCGGACCAGCTCGGCCTGGCCGCCGCTGGTGAACCCGCCGTTGACGCAGGCCGAGGTCATGCCGACCGCGCAGTGGGCGCAGGTGTTGTCGCTGTGGCAGAACGGCACGACGACGAACTGTCCGGGGCGGAACGACGTCACGTCGGCGCCGACAGCCTCGACCACGCCCACGACCTCGTGGCCGATCGGGTTCCCGGCCTCGACGTCGTTGGCGCCGCGGTAGGGCCACAGGTCGGACCCGCAGACGCACGCGGCCACGGTCCGGATGATGGCGTCGGTGGGACGCTCGATGGTCGGGTCGGGGCGCTCCTCGAGGCGGATGTCGCCGGGGGCGTGGATGGTGGTGACGCGCATGGCCTCACCGTACGGCGTGCATGGCAGGTCGACCTACACTCCGAGGACGATGTCAACTGCTGAAGCCGTGCCTGCAGGCGTCGACGACGCCGTCAACTCCCAGATCCTCAAGGTGTCGGAGGACCGGATCCAGGGGTTCCACCGCTACCCCTTCCGGACCATCGCCGAGGACTCGGGGGTCGAGCTGGAGACGGTGCTGGAACGGCTGCGTGCGATGGTCGAGGCGGGCACGATCCGCCGGATCCGGCAGACGCTGATGGCGACCTCCCTCGCACCGGGTGCGCTGGTCGCGTGGAAGGTGCCCCAGGACGACATCAAGGCCACGTTCGACTACATGTTCGAGCAGGACCCGTTCAGCGGCCACGTGGTCACTCGCACGACCGACCGCGAGACGCCGGGCAGCCAGTACAAGCTCTGGACGACCCTGAAGGTCCCGAAGCCCTACGACATGGACGCCCACTGCCGGTACCTGATGGCGAAGACGGGTGCGCAGGGGTACCGCCTGCTGCCGGCGAAGAAGCTGTTCGCCCTGGGCGTCGGCCACGTGCGTCGCCGCACGATCGAGCCGGGCGAGAAGACCGACGAACCCGGGCGGGTGCTCGACACGAAGATCGTCGACCTGACCGAGCGCGAGTGGCGGATCCTGATGGCGCTGAAGCGCGAGTTCGCGCCCGAGGAGATCGTCGAGGATCCATGGGTCGCCCGCGCGGCCGAGGCCGGGGAGACGATCGAGGACTTCTGCGAGGTGGCGGCGTCGCTGAACGAACGGCGGGTCATCGGCCGGTTCTCCACGTTCCTCGAGCACGTCAAGAAGCACAGCGACGGCACCCAGGTCACCCGCTACAACGCGCTGTTCCACTGGCGCGTGCCCGAGGGCGAGGAGCTGCGCGCCGGCCAGGAGGTCGGGCGGCATCACTGCATGACCCACGCCTACTGGCGCGAGGGCGGCCCCGAGTTCGCCGACGTCAACATCATGGGTGTGTCCCACGGGACCGACAAGGAGCGGGTGCTGGAGCACAAGGCGGCCATCGACGCGCACCTGGAGTCCGTCGGCATTCCCGTGTCCTACACCAACGTGTTCTGGGGTGGTCGCAGCGAGATCAAGCCCAGCGAGATCTCCCCGATCGCCTATCGCGAGTGGTGCGCCCGCGAGGGGCTCGACCCGGCGGACATGACCGCCTAGCACGGGCCCTGTGACCGGATACGTCGAGCGTCCGGTTTCCGCGCGCGCCCATCGGCATGTAGACAGTCCCAGAACCACCAGTTCCCCCTACCGACCGTCCAGACGACAACCGACAGAACAGGACCCCTGCACATGGCATCCATCACCCTCGGCGGCAACGCCATCAGCACCATCGGCGACCTCCCCCAGAAGGGCGAGAAGGCCCCGGCCTTCACCCTGACCGGTGCCGACCTCAAGCCCGTTTCCTCCGACGACCTGGCCGGCAAGAAGGTCGTGCTGAACATCTTCCCGTCCGTCGACACCGGCGTGTGCGCGACCAGCGTCCGCACCTTCAACGAGAAGGCCGCGGAGCTCGAGGACACCGCCGTCGTCTGTGTCTCCGCTGACCTCCCGTTCGCGTTCAAGCGCTTCTGCGGCGCCGAGGGCATCGAGAACGTCGCCGTCGGCTCGACCTTCCGCAACCCGGAGTTCCTCGAGGACTACGGCGTGAAGATCCTCGACGGCGGCATGGCCGGCCTTGCCTCCCGTGCGGTCGTCGTCCTCGACACCGACGGCACCGTCCTGCACAGCGAGCAGGTCCCCGAGATCGGCCAGGAGCCCGACTACGACGCGGCGTTGTCCGCCCTGTAGGAACGGCCACCGGTGGGGGTCGGCGACGTCCGGCACAATCGGGCCCATGGCCGACCCCTCCGTACAGCCGCTGAGGCTGACCGTTCCCGAGCCCGCCTTCCGACCGGGCGACACACCCTCCTACGACGACCTCGACCTTCCCGCCGCCGGTGACGCACCGCGGCCGGCGGTCGACACCCCGCCGGAGGACATGCGCGACCTCGCCTACGGGCTGGTCCGGGTCCTCGACGACGACGACAACGCCGTCGGCGAGTGGAACCCCGAGCTGTCCGTCGACACGTTGACCACGGGGCTGCGGCACATGCTGACCGTCCGCGAGTTCGACAAGCGGATGCAGACCGCCCAGCGCACCGGCAAGACGTCGTTCTACATGCAGTGCCTGGGTGAGGAGGCCATCGCCTGCGCCTCGCGGATGGTGCAGGCCGACGGGGACATGAACTTCCCGACGTACCGCCAGCAGGGGCTGCTCATCGCCGACGACTACCCGCTCGTCGACATGATGTGCCAGATCTACTCCAACGAGCGTGACCCGGTCCGCGGGCGCCAGCTGCCGGTCATGTACTCCTCCAAGGCGCAGGGGTTCTTCACCATCTCGGGCAACCTGGCGACCCAGTTCAGCCAGGCCGTCGGGTGGGCGATGGCGTCGGCCATCAAGGGCGACACCAAGGTCGCCGCCGGCTGGATCGGCGACGGATCGACGGCGGAGGGCGACTTCCACTCCGCCCTCGTGTTCGCCTCGACCTACAACGCGCCGGTCGTGCTGAACATCGTCAACAACCAATGGGCCATCTCGACCTACCAGACCGTGGCACGTGGTGGCGCAGCGACGTTCGCCGCCCGTGGGCACGGCTTCGGGATCCCCAGCCTTCGCGTGGACGGCAACGACTACCTCGCGGTCTACGCCGCCGCGAAGTGGGCGACGGACCGCGCCCGCCGGTCGCTGGGCCCGACCCTCATCGAGTGGCTGACCTACCGCGCCGGCGCCCACTCCACCTCCGACGACCCCTCGGGCTATCGACCCAAGGACGAGTACGAGAAGTGGCCGCTCGGGGACCCGGTCGAGCGGCTGCACCGCCACCTCGCCGCCATCAGCGACTGGTCGGCGTCCGACCGTGCCGACATGGAAGCCGAGATCAGGGAACAGGTCGCCGAGGCGCAACGCGAGGCCGAGCGCTACGGCACGCTGCACGACAACACCGCGCAGCGCGACATCTTCGAGGGCGTGTTCGAGCACATGCCCCCACATCTGGAGCGGCAGCGTGCCGCCTTCCTGAAGTTCGGTGCCGGTTCCACGCCCGGGGGAAACAGCTGATGCCCGCAATGAACATGATCCAGGCCCTCAACGACGCCCACCACGTCGCCATGGAGGCCGACGACGACGTCGTGGTCTTCGGCGAGGACGTCGGCTACTTCGGCGGCGTCTTCCGCGTCACCAAGGGGCTCCAGGAGCGGTTCGGCAAGACTCGCTGCTTCGACACCCCGATCAGCGAGCAGGGCATCATCGCCGCCGCGATCGGCATGGGTGCCTACGGGATCCGGCCGGTCGTGGAGATCCAGTTCGCCGACTACATGTATCCCGGTTACGACCAGCTGGTCAGCGAGGCCGCCAGGTTGCGGCACCGGTCCGCTGGTGACTTCTGGGCCCCGATCACCGTGCGGATGCCCACCGGTGGCGGGATCTTCGGCGGCCAGACGCACAGCCAGTCCCCCGAAGCGCTGTTCACCCACGTCGCCGGGCTGAAGACGGTTGTGCCGTCCAACCCCTACGACGCCAAGGGCCTGTTGCTGTCGGCCATCGCCGACAACGACCCCGTCGTGTTCCTCGAGCCGAAGCGGATCTACAACGGTCCGTTCGACGGGCGCCACGACGGCCCGTCGAAGGCCTGGAAGGGCCACCCGATGGGTGAGGTCCCGGAGGGCCACTACACGGTGCCCCTGGGCAAGGCGGCGATGGCCAGCGAGGGGTCGGACATCACGATCCTCGCCTACGGGACGATGGTCCACGTCGCCCTTGCCGCGGCCGAGCAGGCGGGGGTCGAGGCCGATGTCGTCGACCTCCGGACCCTGCTGCCGCTGGACCTGGACACGATCGTGGAGTCGGTGAAGAAGACCGGGCGGTGTGTCGTGGCCCACGAGGCCACCCACACCAGCGGCTTCGGCGCCGAGCTCGCCGCCCTAGTCCAGCGCTACTGCTTCTTCCACCTGGAGGCGCCCGTCCGCCGCGTGACCGGCTGGGACACCCCCTACCCGCATGCGCAGGAGTGGGACTACTTCCCCGGCCCGGACCGCCTGGCGGGCTACCTGACGGAGACGATGGCGATCTAGTCCGGGCGGCGGGCGGCGGTCGGCGGGCGGCGGCCTAACGGCTGACGAAGGAGAACGAGCCGGGCCAGCTGGGCCACGATGAGGCGGTCACCCCGTTGGCCTCCCCCTCGGGGTAGGCCTCGAGGCCCGGCTCGATCTCGAACACCACCCGGCCGCCGTCCTCGAAGGTGATCAGCCCGGCGTGGACGGCCGCGGTGCAGACCGAGGAGTCGTCGGTGTAGGGGCCCGTCCCCCAGACCGACGACGCGCTGCCGCCCGGCGGGCAGGTGTAGGCGTACCGGTCGCCGTCGTTGCCGCGCAGCTCCGTGGCGTTGCGCGTCCACTCGGCGTCGAACTCCTCCACCACCGCCACCTCGGGCTGCCCCTCCGCGGTGTCGTCGGTGCCTCCGCCGCACGCGGTCGCCAGGATCACCAGGGCCAGCAGGCTGCCACGCAGCCACAGGGTCGAGTTCGTCATGGCCGGCAATCTAGGCGACCGCCGGTCCCCCTCCCCCGCCCGTCACCGACTGTTCACGGCCGCGGCCCCTCAGCCTAGGGTGCGTGTGCGATACCCACCCCCCAGCGGCGCCGACCACACCCAGGTTCGGCCACCGTGTGCCAGGCCCACCCCTCAGGGACGTCCACGCCACACACCGCCTGAGGGTGTGCGGGATGGCCACCCCTCAACCCGGGCGTGCGTATGTGGCCCCTCACCCCTCAACCAGGGGCGCGTGCGTGGCCCCTGACCCCTCAACCAGGGCGGGCGTGTGCGACCCCCCCACCCCTCAACCCGGGGTGCGTGTGCGATACCCACCCCTCAGCGACACCGACCGCACCCAGGGCCCGCCGCCGGGTGCGATGCCCACCGCACACGGATGCCCAAGGCACACGCCACAAGAGGCTGGGTGCGATGCCCACCCCTCAACGGAGCCGAACGCACACACCACACGCCACGGCCGGAACGCGTCGTGTGCCGACCCCACCAGGGCTCCCACCCACCGCCGCAGGGCGCCGGCGAAACGCGAGCGAGACTCGCAGTGCCCGATGCGAAGCGAGGTCCGAGAATCGAGGGAGCGATTCGCCGGTCACGAGCCCGAGGACCGTCCGAGCGGAGCGAGGACCAGCAAGCACCGAGCCCGAGGACCGATCTAATCGCAGTCGCGGCAGTACTCGGAGCCGTCGGGGAACATGCTGGCGGCGCGGAGCAGGCCGCAGGAGGGGCACAGCTGGTCGGGGTTGACGACCATGGTCGGGTTGGCGGCCATGCGCGGCGTGCTCGACGGGGTCTTGCGCTTGGCGGGCGCAGCCTTGGCGATCCGGGGGAAGTCGCTGGCGGGCCGGCCGAGGCCGTCGCGGATCTCGCCGGCGAGGCGCAGCCAGTGGGTCTGCTCGGGCAGGCGACGCAGCGTCCCACCGCGCCAGTCGACGGCCTTGGCGAGGAACGGCTCGAGGTGGTCGACGGTCAGGCGACCGAACCAGCTGACCGGGCGGGAGTGGTGGTGGTCCTCCACGACCGGGCGGGCCGAGTACTCGTACTCGCCGCTGACCGCGCCGAACAGCAGGTCCCCGTTGGCGACGTCAGGGGTGACCACGATGTCCCCCGTGGCCATCCGGGTCGACAGGATGCGCAGCTGGACGAGGTCGTCGGCAGGCTTCTTGCGGCCGGCCGCCTCGATCGCGAGGAACACCTCGGCGTCCGATGCCGTCGACAGGTCGCCCACGCCCGGCCACTCGCTGCCGATGGAGACCATGTCCTTGATGACGAAGTCGCGGGCGTGCTTGGCGCGTTTCCCGGCCTTGACCAGCCAAGCGGTTCTGTCGTCGTGCGGCGCCACAGGTGTCCTTCTGCTTCCGGGTCTGTCGTCTCGTTCGGCGTTGGTGCCGAACCACGCAGGGTACCGAGCCGAGACCCTACGCTGCGGCCATGTGGCCACCCACCCAGCTGACGTACTCCACCGCTGACCGCATCGCCCGCATCACCCTGGACCGTCCCGACCGCGGCAACGGCCTGACCAGCACCCTGATCGCCGAGCTCGCCGCTGCCGTGGAACGGGCCGATCTGGACCCCGACGTCCACGTGATCGTGCTGTCCGGCAACGGCAAGGGGTTCTGCGGCGGCTACGACCTGGTCGAGTCGGCCGAGGGTCAGGGGTCGCTGGGTCCCAGCGACGCGGTCGAGGGGTCGCCGCTGGACCCGGCGGTGATGGCCGCCAACCACGATCCGTCCCGTACGTGGGACCCGATGGTGGACTACGCGATGATGAGCCGGAACGTGAAGGCGTTCATGACGCTGTTCCACGCGGCCACCCCGGTCATCTGCAGCGTCCACGGCTTCTGCGTCGCCGGCGGGACCGACCTCGCCCTGTGCAGCGACCTGCTCGTGATCGCCGATGACGCCAGGATCGGCTACCCGCCGGCCCGGGTCTGGGGTTCGCCCACCACGTCGATGTGGACCCACCGGCTGGGGCCGCAGCGGGCAAAGCGGCTGCTGTTCACCGGCGACTCGCTGTCCGGCACCGAGGCCCTCGAGTGGGGACTCGCCATCGAGGCCCCGCCGGCCGACCGGCTGGTCGAGCGCACCGACGCCCTGGCCGAGCGGATCACCCGCATGCCGCTGAACCAGCTCGCGATGATGAAGCTGCTGGTCAACACCCAGGTCCAGGAGCAGGGGCTGCACGCCACCCAGGTGCTCGGCACGGTCTTCGATGGGATCACGCGCCACACGCCCGAGGGGTACGCCTTCCAGCAGCGTGCAGCCGAGGCCGGCTTCCGGCAGGCCGTGCGGGAGCGCGACGACCCGTTCGGCGACGCCGGCGGGCTCGGTGGCGGGTGACCGAGCCGACTGCGACCACGGGGCCCGTCGGGGATAGCCTCGCGGCATGAGCGGCAAGGAAACCCCCGCAGTGATCGCCCTTCGCCGAGCGAAGCTGGACCACGAGGTCCACGACCTGGGTGAGGAGGGTGTGCCCGACGACGACCGGGGCTACGGCCTCGCCGCGGCAGCGGCCATGGACGTCGCTGCCGAGCGCATCTTCAAGACCATCCTCGTGCAGCACGACCGGCTGGCCGTGGCCATCGTGCCCGTCACCACGACGGTGGACCTGAAGGCCGTCGCCAAGGCGCTGGGGGTCAAGAAGGTCGCTGTCGCCAAGCCGGCCGACGCCGAACGCTCGACCGGCATGGTGGTCGGTGGGATCAGCCCCATCGGCCAGCGCAAGCGCCTGGACACCGTCCTCGACGACTCCGCGATGGACCACGAGCGGGTCTTCGTCTCCGGTGGCCGACGCGGCCTGGAGCTGGAGCTGGCGCCCGCGGCCCTGGTCGAGGTGACCAAGGCCACGGTCGCGCGGATCCGTCGGGAGGACTGACCCTCCCGACGCCGGGTTCAGCCGCGGGGGTGCTCGGGCTCCGGGGCCTGCTCCTCGACCGGCGGGGCCTCGAGCGAGGCGGGCTCCTCCGACACCGGGTCGACCGGCCGACCGGCCGGGTCCGCGGTGGGGGTGTCGCGCTTGTCGGCGGCCAGCGACGTCCAGATGGCGATGGTCAGCACACCGAAGATCACGCCGAGGCTGAGCGGGATCGGCATGTGGTAGACGTCGGCGATCAGCATCTTCACGCCGACGAAGGCAAGGATGGCGGCAAGCCCGAGGTCCAGGTAGCGGAACCGGTCCTTCATGCCGGCCAGCGCGAAGTACAGGGCCCGCAGCCCCATGATCGCGAAGGCGTTGGAGGCGAAGACGAGGAACGGCTCACGGGACACCGCGAGGATCGCCGGAACCGAGTCGACGGCGAACACGACGTCGGTCGCCTCGATCAGGACGAGCACGGCGAACAGCGGCGTCGCGAGCAGCTTGCCCTTCTCGCGGATGAACATGGCCTGGCCGTGGTAGTCGTTCGTCGAGGGGACGACGCGACGGACCAGCTTCAGGACCGGGTTCTCCTCGGGGTGGATCTCGGCGTCGCGGTGGGCTGCCAGCTTCCAGGCCGAGTACAGCAGGAACGCACCGAAAACGTAGAGCACCCAGTCGAAGCGCTCGATCAAGGCCACGCCGGCGAAGATGAAGAGGGCGCGCAGCACGAGGGCGCCGAAGACACCCCAGAACAGCACACGGAACTGGTACATCTTCGGGACGGAGAAGTAGCTGAGGATCACCGCCCAGACGAAGACGTTGTCGATCGACAGGCTCTTCTCGATCAGGTAGCCGGCGTAGTACTCACCTGCCGCCTGTCCGCCCTGCCAGAAGAGGATCACGAGGCCGAACGCCAGGCCGAGGGTGATCCAGACGGCCGACTCGATGATGGCCTCGCGGAAGCTGATCTCGTGCGGCTTGCGGTGCACGAGCAGCAGGTCGAGCAGCAGCAGGAAGACGATGCCGATGAGGAGGCCCCACCACGCGAAGGGGGGCACGTCGAAGTCGGCGAAGCGCTGCGTGGCGGACGCGGCTTCAGTGGCAAGGGTGATGATCATGTTCGGCGCAATGCTATCCGGGCGGGGACCCCCGGAAACCCCTTCGGAATGGGCCGGACAGTGTTCCCTTGGGTACCCTCGCCTACCGACCGGTAACGACCCGAGAGAGCTGGTACCGCATGACCTACCGCGCCCCTGTTCGAGACATGATGTTCGTCCTGAAGAACGTCGCCGAGCTGGACACCCTGCAGTCGATCGACGCCTTCGCCCACGCCGACGAGGAGCTCGTCGAGGGGCTCCTGCGCGAGTGCGGCCGGTTCTGCACCGAGGTCATCGCCCCCACCAACGTCGACGGCGACCAGCAGGGATCGGTCATCCGCGCCGAGGGCGAGGGCGTCACCGCCCCGGAGTCCTTCCACAGCGCCTACTCCCAGTACGTCGACGCCGGCTGGGGGGCCATCCAGTTCCCCGAGGAGTTCGGCGGCGGCAACTTCCCGCTGGCCGTCGCCACCGCGATCAAGGAGATGATCACGGCCGCGAACATGGCGTTCTCGCTGTGCCCGATGCTCACGACCGGCGCGGTCGTGGACCTGCTGGCGCACGGCAACGACTACCTGCAGCAGACGTTCCTGCCGAAGATGGTCACCGGTGAGTGGACCGGCACGATGAACCTGTCGGAACCGCAGGCGGGATCCGACGTCGGCGCGCTGACCACCAAGGCCGAGCCGGCGGAGGACGGCACCTACCGGATCACCGGCACCAAGATCTGGATCACCTGGGGGGACCACGACCTGACGGAGAACATCTGCCACCTGGTCCTCGCCCGCCTGCCCGATGCGCCGGTCGGCACCAAGGGCATCTCGCT
Source organism: Euzebya rosea (assembly GCF_003073135.1). Taxonomy (NCBI): domain Bacteria; kingdom Bacillati; phylum Actinomycetota; class Nitriliruptoria; order Euzebyales; family Euzebyaceae; genus Euzebya; species Euzebya rosea. The sequence goes on along the minus strand of NZ_PGDQ01000004.1, from coordinate 339,121 downwards.
GTTCCTCGTCCCCAAGTACCTGGTCAACGACGACGGGTCCATCGGCGAGCGCAACGCCGTCGAGGTCGTGTCCACCGAGCACAAGCTGGGCATCCACGCCTCCCCCACCTGCGTGATGGAGTACGACAAGGCCATCGGCTACATGGTCGGCGAGCCCAACCAGGGCATGCGCCAGATGTTCACGATGATGAACGACGCCCGCCTGGGTGTCGGCGCCCAGGGCCTTTCGATCGCCGACCGCGCCTACCAGCAAGCCGTCCAGTACTCCCTTGAGCGCCGCCAGGGCAAGGCCCCCGGTGACGAGGAGCTGGAGGGTGGCCAGTCGCTGATCGTCAAGCACCCCGACGTCCGCCGGATGCTGCTGACGATGAAGTCCCAGATCGAGGCGATCCGGGCCCTGACCTACCGCAACGCCGCGGCGCTGGACATGGCCCACCACCACCCGGACGAGGGCGTCCGCAACCGCGAGCGGATGATGGCGGACCTGCTGACCCCGCTGACCAAGGCGTGGGGCACCGACCTGGGCGTCGAGCTGACCTCCATCGCCATCCAGGTCTACGGCGGCATGGGGTACGTCGAGGAGACGGGCGTCGCCCAGCACTTCCGCGACGCCCGCATCGCGCCGATCTACGAGGGCACCAACGGCATCCAGGCCATGGACCTGCTGGGCCGCAAGCTCGGCATGGACGGCGGCGCGTTCGTGAAGGGTGTGCTCGCCGAGATCCGTGAGCAGGCCGCCACGCTGGACGATCCGGCGTTCGGGTCGTTCCGCCAGCACCTCGAGGGTGCCGTCGACGCCGTGGAGACGGCGATGACGTGGCTGATGACCAATCGGACGGACTTCAACGCCAGCTTCGGAGGCGCGACCCCGTTCCTGCGGATGTTCGCCACGATGATGGCCGGCAGCCTGCTGGCCAAGGGGGCGGTGGCCGCCAAGGCCGCCATCGACGGTGGCGACGACGACCAGTTCCTGGCCGACAAGCTGTCGACCGCTCGCTTCTTCGCCGGCAACATCCTCTCCACCGTCCCCGGCCTGGTGGACGCGGTCACGTTCGGTGCCGAGGACCTGTTCGCCATCGACGACACGCGGCTGCAGTCGGTCTGACGCGACGCCGGGAACGACCACACGACGAACCCCCCGGTGATGCCGGGGGGTTCGTGCCGTTCGGGGGGACCTCGCCTACTCGGCGGCGTCCAGGAACGGGTAGTCGGTGTAGCCCTCGGCGCCACCGCCGTAGAAGGTGTCGCTGTCGGGCGCGTTGAGCTCGGCCCCGCGCTCGAAGCGGGTGGGGAGGTCGGGGTTGGCGATCGCCAGGCGGCCGTAGGCGATGGCGTCGGCGGTCCCGGCCTCGACCGTGGCCACCCCTCGCTCGAGGTCGTAGCCACCGTTGAGGACGACCGGGCCGTCCCAGCCACCGTCACGGAGCGCCGCCACCTGGACGTGGTCGGGCAGCCCCTCCACGACGTGCACGAAGGCGATGCCCCGCTCGGCCAGCTGCCCACCGAGGTAGGACAGGGTCGGCGCGGGGTCGGGCTCGACGGCGTTGCTGGTCCCGTTGCCGAGGCTCAGGCGGATGCCGGTCCGTGACGTGCCCACGACCTCGCTGACCGCGTCGACGACCTGCAGCGCGAACCGCGCCCGGTCGGTGATCGACCCGCCGCCGTAGCGGTCGGTGCGGTCGTTCACGCCGGAGGCGAGGAACTGCTCGATGAGGTAGCCGTTGGCCCCGTGGATCTCGACGCCGTCGAAGCCCGCCTCGTCGGCCCGTCGGGCGGCGGCCGCGAAGTCGTCGACGATCCCCGCGATCTCGTCGGTCCGCAGCGCCCGGGGGTCGGAGGTGGGCACGAACCCGTCGGTGGTGAACGTCATGGCCTCGGCGTTGGCGCCCGTCGGCGCCACCGGGGCGCGCCCGTCGTGGAAGTCGGTGTGGGAGACCCGGCCGACGTGCCACAGCTGCACGATGATGGTGCCGCCGGCGTCGTGCACGGCATCGGTCACGCGACGCCATGCGCTGACCTGCTCGTCGGTGTACAGGCCGGGCGTGTCGATGTAGCCGACACCCTGCGGGCTGACGACCGTGGCCTCGGTCACGATGGCGCCGAACCCGGCGCGCTGGCGGTAGTACTCCACGTGGAGGTCGGTGGGGACGCGTCCCTCGCCGGCCCGGTTGCGGGTCAGGGGGGCCATGACGACACGGTTGGCCGCGTTGATGGCGCCGAGGGAGAGGGGCTTGAGGAGGGGGGCTGCATGGGTCATTGGTGGTCCAACGCGGACAGGACGCAGTTGATTCCGTTTTGTACTATTTGTCCCGACGGTCGGTCCGCTGGCGCCGAACCCGACACGGGTGCTACACACCCCCAATGTCTCCACGACCGACCCGTGTCCTCATGGTCTGCCTCGGCAACATCTGCCGCTCCCCCACCGCTGAAGCGGCGCTGGAGGAAGCCGCCACCGCAGCCGGCGTACCCGTCGAGGTCGACTCGGCCGGGACGGCTGCCTACCACGTGGGCCAGCCACCGAACCCGCCCATGGTCGCCGCTGCGGCCCGCGAGGGGTTGACCGTCCGGGGAACCGCGCGGCAGGTCGCGGTCGAGGACTTCGACCGCTTCGACCTGATCGTGGCGATGGACACCGCCAACCTCGCGGACCTGCGAGTCCTGGCCCGGGACGACGCCGACCGCGCGAAGCTCCGGCTGTTCCGTGACTGGACCGACCGTCCGGGCCTGGGCGTCCCCGACCCGTACGCCGGCCCCGACGAGGGCTTCACCGAGGTCGTGCACATCGTCCGCGACGCGGCCCGTGGCCTCGTGGAGGAGCTCGCGGCCGACCGCAGCTGACCGTCCGGGTGCGGTCTGCGGCGGGCCGACCTGCAAGGATGCGGGCCGTGATCCTCGTCAACACCGAAACCGTGCCCGGATACGACATCGTGGGGCTGCGCGGCCTCGTCCAGGGCAACACCATCCGCGCCAAGAACATCGGCCGTGACATCGGCGCCGGCTTGAAGAACATCGTCGGCGGTGAGCTGACGGCCTACACCGAGCTGATGGTCGAGGCCCGCAACGAGGCCGTCCAGCGCATGATCGTGCAGGCGCAACAGCTGCAGGCCAACGCCATCGTCAACGTGCGGTTCACCACCAGCCAGGTCGCCGGTGGCGCTGCGGAGCTGTACGCCTACGGCACCGCCGTCACGATCCAGCCGAGCGGCGCCCACACCGCGCCGGGCATGTAGCCGTGGAGGCGTTCTTCATCCCCCTCCTCCAGCTGGGGGTCCCCATCGCCCTGCTCGTCATCGGCGGCCTCGTCGGCCAGCAACGGGAACGGGCCCACCTCGCCGACCTCACCGAACGCGAGCAGCGAACCGCACACGTGCCGGTCACCGACCTGAGCCGGCCGCCCGTCGGCACGACCGTCCAGTCCGGGGCGATGTTCGTCACCGGCAGCGTCGTGATCGCCACCGACTACTACAAGCGGCTGGCCGCATCCCTGCGCAGCCTCGTCGGCGGTGAGGTCCGTGCCCTGTCCCCCGTCCTGGACCGCGGACGTCGTGAGGCGCGGCTCCGGATGGTCGAGGAGGCGATCGCGGCTGGGGCGAGCATGGTCGTCAACGTCCGGTTCGAGACCAGCACGATCACGCTGGGTGCGTCGGAGGTCATCTGCTACGGCACCGCCATCAGGACGTCCTGATGGCGGTCGGCCGACGCGTCGTCAGCCGCGGGTGACGTCGTCGGAGGCGGCCGGGGTGGGCTCCTCCGTCTCGGTCAGGTCCACGTCGTCGTCGGGGCAGAGGAAGTAGTCGCCGGCCACGGGCTGTGCACCGGGGTCACCCTGCTCGCAGAAGTCGATGCCCGATCCCGGCGGACGTGTCCCGGGCGGGTTGGGGCGAGACGGTGTGTCGTCGTCCCCGTCACCACCACCGTCGCCGTCCCCGTCACCGTCGCCGTCGCCCGGCGTGACCGGGATGGGGGTGGCGGTGATGGGAGGCAGCACGGTGACGGGTTCACCGGTCACGGGGTCCACGGTCACGACCGTGCCCCCGCCCGTCGTCGTGCCGTCACCCGTCGTGCCCCCGCCGGTCGTCCCGTCGCCGGTCGCCCCACCGGAGGCGCTCTCGACGACCGTGATCTCGATCGGTTCGCAGACGAGGAAATGGCGGACCTGGCCGTCGAGCACCTGCAGGTGCACGTCGGCCACTCGGTCGGCCACGAACAGGCCCTGCCCCTCGTAGGCGAAGGCCACGACCATCTCCAGCAGCCCCTCGCCGAGGTCACGTCCGGCGAGCGGACCGACGGTCATCATGAAGTCGGGGTCGGAGACGATCGTGCCCGGGGCCAGTGCGTTGCGCTCGGCGAAGCCGACGGGCGGTTCCCCGCTGAACCAGGCCTCGCGGCAGTCATCGGCGGTGTAGTCCAGCAACGGGTGGTTGTTCGCCACGGAGAAGGCGAGGCCGGCTTCCACGCCCGCGGCCCAGGCCGCGTCGCGGGCCTCCCAGTAGTCCTCGACGAGGGCGATCGTGGCCTCGTCGACGGGTTCCAGCGGCTCCGCCGGCGCTGTCGTGACGGGGGCGACGACGACCGGGTCGACGTCAGCCGGTGGCGGTTCGGAGCTGATGCAGGCTGCGGTCAGCAGCGCCAGCCCGAGGGCCATGGACAGATGCTTCCTCAGCCACATGTCGCAGCCTCCAGCAGTTGGGTCTCCGCCGACCCGGTGACGAGCGATGCGCCACCCACGATCTGCATCGAGTCGGTGTCCGGGCAGGTCGCCGCCAGCACGTCGACCGTGGCCTGGGGCACGGAGTCGGCACCCGTGTACAGCAGCGGGGCGTTCACGTCGGCGCTCCAGCCCGCGGCTGCCAGGCCTGCCGGCCAGCCCCTGGCGTAGTAGCCGTTGGCGACCATGAAGCCGTCGGTCTCGCCCCACAGGTCCTCGGCGATCATCGCGGCCGTCTCGGCACGGTCGGCACCACCGATCCGGCGGGCACCCGGGACGGCACCCTCGACGGCCTGCCCCAGCGCGGCCTCGCCGCCGAACAGGATCGTCTCCTCGATGCCCCAGCGCTGGAGCGCGTCGGCGACACCGGGGTGCAGCTGGTCGCTCGGGGTCACCAGCAGGGGTGTCCCGGTGCTGGCGGTCCAGGCGCCACCGCTGAGGGCATCGGCCCACTGGGCGGTCGGGTCGTTGCCGCCGTCGCTGCGGGCCAGCGCCACGGTGGTGGAGCCCGGGTAGATCCGCCGGACCTCCTCGGCAATGGCCAACGCCGTGTCCACACGGGAGTCACCGGCGAGGCGCACGACCTCGTAGCCGTGGCTGGCCAGCTGCGTGTCGATGTCGGCGCTGAGCGCCGCGTCGCCACCGAGGACGTAGACACGGCCGCCGTTGGGCAGGACCTCGGCCATGGCGGCCATGGTCGAGTCGCTCACCGCATCGTGGGTCGAGACCAGCAGCGGGCCGCCGCGCAGCAGCGAGGCACCCGCCAGGGCGTCGACGGCAACGTCGTTGCGGGTCAGCACCACGAAGTCGGGGAAGACGAGCGGCCGCGACAGGGCGACGCCCTCGGCCACCTCGATCACCGAGTCGGCGTTGGTGCGGGGCAGCTGCAGCCGGGCCGGGTCGACCAGCGGGCCACCGAGCGCCGGGATGTCCAGCACCCGATCGACGTTCAGGCGTCCCCAGCCGTTGAAGATGTCGTGGCCCTGCGGGAACAGGTCACGGACGCCGTTCTGCAGCGCGATCTTCACGTCGTCGACGGTGCGCTGGTAGCCGATGTCGGGCAGGTTGGCGCCCGGCGCGGGCGGCTGGGCGGACGGGGTGAACCCTCGGGTGATGTGCGGGTTGAGGCCCAGGTAGAGGGACGCGGCACCGGTCACCAGGGGCGCGGCGAAGCTCGTCCCAGCCACCGGACGGATGCGGTCGAGCTCCCAGAGCGCCGCGATGTCCTGCGACAGGGTGCCCTGGTTGTTGCCGCCCGGGGCGATGATGTCGAGCCACCGGCCGGTCGAGGAGTAGAACGACCGTTCACCGGACCGGTCGCTGGCCCCGACGGTCAGGACACCGGGGTAGGCGGCCGGGTAGAAGACGGGGTCGTCGTCGGCGCCACGGTTGCCGGCTGCGGCCACGACGGGCACGCCCTGCTCCAGTGCGTAGTCGATGACCTCGCGAAGGGGGTCGACGTTGACGACGCGTTCGTCACGGCCCTCGTTGTTGTCGGTGGCGTTGAGGCACTGGGCGTCCTCGGCGTCGGCCAGGACGTCGTCGTCGTTGTTGTCGCGGCCGTCCGCACAGGCCGGGGCCAGCTCGTCGATCGTGCCGACGAACTCCAGGCTCGGGCCCTCGGATCCGTCGTCCTCGCCCTCGCAGCCCGGGTCGGCCACGGTGCCGAGGTCGGCGTTGTCGGTGGCATCGACGAATCCGTCGCCGTCGTTGTCGATGCCGTCGGCGCATTCCATCGGCTCGGCCGGCTGGACCAGCGGGGTCTGCGGGGACTCGAAGTTGTCGTTGGCGTCCTCGCAGTCGGCGTCGGCCAGGTCGACCACGCCGTCACCGTCGTTGTCGCGGTGGTCCGCACAGGCGGCGACCTGCTCGGGCGTGCTGTCGGGCGCGTTGTCGCCCGGCCCCTCCGACCCGTCCTGCTCGTTCACGCAGCCGGGGTCGTCGCCGTCAGTGGTCCCGTCGCCGTCGTTGTCGACGCCGTCGTTGCACTCGGGCTGCAGGTCGCTGCCGCTGCCGTCGGCGGTCTCGGGCGAGCCGAGGGAGATGTGGATGATGTCGGCGCCGTGGTCGACGGCCCACTTGATGCCCTCGGCCACCACGACGTTGTCGATGCACTCGTTGACGTCGTTGACGCGGATCGGCATCAGGCGGACGCCCCAGTCGACGCCGGCGATGCCGATGGTGTTGTTGCCGGTCGCGCCGATCAGGCTGGCCACGGCCGTGCCGTGGGGGCCGCGGTCGGAGTTGCGCGGTGGGGCCGCCGCACCGAAGGACTCGTAGCCGGTTGCCTGCGGGCCGACGAACGGGCCGATGGCGCCGCCGTTGTTGCCGCCCTCGAGCTCGAGGCCGTAGACGGCGTCGAGGCCAGCGACCACACGGGCGCCGCCGGCGAGGAAGTCGAACCGGGTGGAGTCGATGCCCGAGTCGATGACGGCCACCGTCACCGGACGGGTGCGACCACCGGTGGAGGAGTCACGGATGGTGTCCCACGCCGCCGGGGTGGCGATCTGCGGGTGGTACCACTGCACCGGGTACCCGTCGTCGTTGGGGATGGCCTGCGGCTCGAGGTTGTAGCGAACCGCGGACTCCGACTGCAGGCCGCACGTCTCGGGGACGGGGAACTGCGGGACGTGGGTGCCCTCGACGGCGCTGTCGCCCTCGCCGACGCGGATCAGGTAGTTGCGCTCGGGGAACCAGTCGCGACCGCCCTCCGGCGTCTGGGTGTCGACGACCTCGACGGTCCAGGCGAACCCGGAGTCGGCGGTGAAGTCACCGATGGCGCTGGTGGGCACCACGCCGTCGATCTCGTAGCCGTCGAGGCGCTGGGCCTCGTCGAGCCAGGTGACCGTCCACGTCGAGGCGTTCCGCGAGGGGGTGCGGACGGCCATGATCTGCAGCGGCCGACCGGGGACGTTGTTCTCGGGGAAGATGGAGACGACGAAGTCGGGGCCCTCCTCGGGGTCACCGAGGACGGTGGGGTACTGGGTCTCGCCTTCCTCGGCGGTCACGTAGAGGCCGAAGGTGATGCCGCCTGCACCGAGGTCGGTGTTGCCCCACTCCTGGCAGGCGTAGACGAGGAACGCGGTCTGGTCGAAGCGCCCGCCGTCGTCGGTCGTCTGCAGGATGAACATGCTGCGGAGGTCGATCCGGGGCGGGGGCTCGTTGCCGCTGCCGCCCGGGTTCGGCACGTTGTAGCTGGGACCGAAGACCCCGTCGGAGCCACCGCGGAACAGCAGCTGGCGGTTGGCCTGGACCCCGTTGTTCGGCAGGTTGGTGCCGTCGTCGCACTCGTCGTAGTACTGCTGCGCGATCGCGCCGGACCGTTGCTGCTCCAGCGAGCTGAACGTCGAGTCGCTGCTGGTCTCGCCGAGGTACTCCGCCTGCACGGCGTCCCGAGCGGCGTCGCGGGCTGCGGTGCTGTCGGCCCCGGCGGACGCGAACTCGCTGCGTTCGAACTCCTCGCGGTGCTCGGCGGCGAAGGCCGCCCAGTCGACGTCGAGCTCGCCGGGCGACCAGGTCTGCTCGACCGTCCCGGAGAACACCGTCCCGGAGGGCGAGGTGTCCACGGACGAGTCCGCGGGCTCGGCCGTCGAGGGCGTGGCGAGGGCTGCCGGAAGCAGCCCGAGCGCCAACGCCCCGGACACCAATGCAGTTTTGACGGCAGACAGACGCATCCCACACTCCATGTCAAGCGCCTCAATAGTTAACTACAACCCCATTGATTTACAAGGGGGGACCGCTGCAACACCGTACGGCGAAGGCGGGGCGCATGCCGGGATGATCCCCCGCCGGACTCCGGGGGTGTGGGAGGCGCGACGTCACTCCTGCAGGAACGTCGCCGAGGCGATCAGCTGGTTGCCGCCGTAGTCGGTGACGGTCAGGTCGACGTAGATCTCGGTTCCGGGGTCCAGCAGCTCCAGGCCGTACTGCAGGGTGGGCAGGTCGGCGAAGAGGGCGCCGTCGCCGTAGGCCGCCCACTCCACGGTGCCGTCGGGCAGGTACACGAGCACGACCGGGGCGATGAGGGCCGTGGGGTCGGCCTGCAGCTCCCCGTAGGACCCGGTCTCCTCGTCGAGCAGGTAGTAGACCTCCTGCAGGACGTCACCGGTCTCGGCATCCAGCACGATGGACAGGTCGACCGGCGCGACGACGTCGGATCCGGGCGCCTGGTAGTCCAGCGGCACGCTCGCGAAGGCCAGCGTGCCCTCCTCGTCGAAGTCCAGCTCCAGGTAGGCGTCGACGGAGTCACCGTCGGCGTCGGTCAGGGTCAGGACCGTCAGGTCGGTGAACCCGACGACGGTCCCGTCCTCGAGGATCTCCGCGGCGGTGTCGCCGAGCTGGACGATCGCGCCGTCCTCGGGGTCGATGTAGCCGAAGGACAGGCGGGCGTCGACGACGCTCTCCAACGATGCCGGGTCCAGCTGGACGGTGACCTCCACGCCACCCTCGACGTCGGTCACGGTGGCGTCGGCCCCGACCACGCTCGGCTCGGCACCGTCGGCACCCAGCCCCTCGCCGTCGGTGTCCGGTGCGGGCTGCGAGACGACCTCCTGGTCGAGGGCCACCGGCTGCCTGTCGGCGGGGATGGACTGTCCCGCGGAGTAGTAGGCGGTCAGGAACTGGGCCCAGGCCTCGCTGCCGGGCACCTGCAGGTACGCGCCATCGGCCAGGTCGTCGCTGGGTGGGAAGTAGATGGACATGCCGGTCGACCCGAGCCGGGCCGGACCGACGGTCTGGGCGACGACGGTGTCGTTGATCGCCCGCAGCACCGCGTCGGCCTCGTCGGACACCTGCAGGCTCTGCACGCCGATCTCGGCGACGAACTGGCCGAGGTCGGTGAGGTGGGTGCTCTGGGAGGGATCGGGCGAGCGGCCGTACTCCACGGTGCTGGCCCGCTGTCGTCCGATCAGCACCCCGAGGCCCTCGACCTGTTCGGCCAGCGTGCCGGCGAAGGTGGCCATGGCCTCCTCCAGCGCCGACATGCCGGCGAGGTCCAGCAGCGAGAGGGTGATCTCGGCACCGGTGCCCTGGGCGTCGGCCTGGCCGACGAACCCGTCGACGAACGCCGCGCCGAGCCCTGCGGCGTCGATCGTCGGGTCGGCCGCGATCGCGCCGAGCGCGCCGTAGTCCCAGCCGTGTCCCGGTTCGAGCTCCTCCGACGCCAGCATGTAGTCGGCGTAGGGGGCGAGCGCGCTGGCGACCTCGTAGGTGGCCATCAGGCAGGCGTCGAAGCCCAGCAGCTGGATGCGCTCCAGCCCAGCGGCGTCCAGGCCGGCGTCAAGGCCCGCGGCGATCTCGCTGAGGTCCAGGACCTCCCCGCTGCTGTCGTCGGGGCCGATGCCGGTCCAGCCGCCACCGTGGTCGGAGATGGTCAGGGCGTAGTTGTCGGCCGGGAAGGTCTCGACGGCGAACGCGATGAAGGAGGCCAACGTCGTCGGATCGGCCATGTCGAGCTCACCCAGGTCGGCGATCTCGGCGAACTCGTCGGCCTGGACGTACAGCAGCTTGGCCGTCTCCCAGTCGTCGAGGTTCAGCAGCGGCTGGTCGGTGTGGCCGGCCTCGCGGTCGACCAGCGCGACGGTGTTGACGCCGATGGGCGAACCGACGGTGGCCATCTCGGCGACGTCCTCCAGCATCGGCTCCTCGAGGTTGGTGTCGGCGATGGAGTACAGCATGTAGGTCCACGACTCGGGCTCGAGCGGGTCGACGTCGAGCCCGAACCCGACATCACCCACGAGGGTGCCGTCCGCTCCCCCACCGTCACCGGACCGATCGTCGTCCTCGGCAGCCTCGTCCGTCCCCGGGTCGTCCTCGTCGGCGACGCCACCGTCCTCGACGACCGCCGGGGCCTCCTCGGCCACCGTGTCGTCCACGGATCCGTCATCGGTGCCCGAGCACGCTGCTGCCAGCAGCACCATCACCAGCAGGAGGGCCACTGTCCCGTGCATCTTCATCGTTGCCCGCGTTCTCGTCAGCCGATGTCCCGCGACATCGGGGGCGAGGACGGTACTCCTGTCCGCCACGCGGTGTGTTCAGGACCCGAAGGTCAGGTTGCGGCGCTCATGCCCCGCAGCTCGCGCTTCAGCTCGCCGATCTCGTCACGCAGCCGTGCGGCGTACTCGAACCGCAGCTCGCCCGCCGCCTGGTGCATCTCGTCGCTGAGCGTCTGGATGAGGGTCGCCAGCTCGTCCGACGGCAGGTCGCTGACGTCGGGCATGCCGGGCAGCGCCTCACGGCTGCGGTCGGACGGGTCGGCGGACTGGTAGGGCATGCCGGCCTCGGCGGCGCGGGCCATCTGGATGATGTCACCGACGCGCTTGCGGATCGTCTGCGGGTCGATGCCGTGCTCGCGGTTGAACTGCTCCTGGATCGCCCGACGGCGGTTGGTCTCGCTGATCGCGGTCCGCATGGAGTCGGTGATGTTGTCGGCGTACATCACGACCTTGCCGTTCACGTTTCGTGCGGCACGTCCGATGGTCTGGATCAACGACGTCTCGGAGCGGAGGAACCCCTCCTTGTCGGCGTCGAGGATGGCCACCAGCGCCACCTCGGGCAGGTCCAGGCCCTCCCGGAGGAGGTTGATGCCGATGAGCGCGTCGAAGTGTCCCATCCGCAGGTCGCGGAGGATCTCGATGCGCTCGACGGTGTTGATCTCGGAGTGCAGGTAGCGGACCTTCAGCCCCGCCTCGAGCAGGTAGTCCGTCAGGTCCTCCGACATCTTCTTGGTCAGGGTGGTGACCAGCACACGTTCGTCCCGTTCGGCGTGGCCGCGGATCTCCTCGATGAGGTCGTCGATCTGTCCCTTCGTCGGCCGCAGCAGGACCTCTGGGTCGATGAGGCCCGTCGGACGGATGACCTGCTCGACGATGGTGGAGGACATGCGCCGCTCGAACGGCCCGGGGGTCGCCGACACGTGCACCGTCTGACCGACCTTCTCGCGGAACTCCTCGAAGCGGAGCGGCCGGTTGTCCATCGCGGACGGCAGCCGGAACCCGTGCTCGACGAGGGTCGTCTTGCGCGACCGGTCGCCCTCGTACATGCCGCCGACCTGCGGGACGGTCACGTGGGACTCGTCGACGATCAGCAGGAAGTCGTCGGGGAAGTAGTCGATCAGCGTGTAGGGCGTCTCGCCCGGGCTGCGACCGTCGAGGTGCCGGGAGTAGTTCTCGATCCCCGAGCACATGCCGATCTCCTTCAGCATCTCGAGGTCGTAGTTGGTGCGCATCCGCAGCCGCTGGGCCTCGAGCAGCTTGTCGGCCGCCGTCAGCTCCTCGAGCCGTTCGTCGAGCTCGGCCTGGATCGTCTGGATGGCGCGTTCGAGGCCCGTTCCCCCGGTGATGTAGTGGGAGTTGGGGAAGATCATGACCTGCTCGAACTCGCCGATCAGCTCGCCGGTGATCGGCTCGAGCCGGGTGATCCGGTCGATGGTGTCGCCGAAGAACTCGATGCGCCAGGCGGTCTCGCCGTCGGCCGGGAAGATCTCGAGGGTGTCGCCGCGGACACGGAACTTGCCGCGGACGAAGTTCAGCTCGTTGCGTTCGTACTGCAGCTCGACCAGCCGCCGGATCACCTTGTCGAGGTCGATGTCCATGCCCTCGCTGAGCATGAGGTGGTACTTCTCGTACTGCTCGGGGGACCCCAGGCCGTAGATGCAGGACACCGATGCGACGATGAGCACGTCGCGCCGCGTCATCAACGACATCGTCGCCTCGTGGCGGAGGCGCTCGATCTCGTCGTTGATCGAGGAGTCCTTCTCGATGTAGGTGTCCGACGAGGGGACGTAGGCCTCGGGCTGGTAGTAGTCGTAGTAGCTGACGAAGTACTCGACGGCGTTGTTGGGGAAGAACTCCTTGAACTCACCGGCGAGCTGGGCGGCCAGGGTCTTGTTCGGCGCCATGACGAGGGTCGGCCGCTGGACCTCGTTGATGATGTTGGCCATCGAGAAGGTCTTGCCCGATCCGGTCACACCGAGCAGGCAGACGTCGGTCTCGCCCCGGGCGAGGGCCTCGGTCACACCCGCGATCGCGCGCGGCTGGTCACCAGCGGGCTGGTAGTCGCTGACGATCTCGAACCGACCGTCGCGACGGACCGGCGTGGTGGGGCTGGACATGGCCCCATGGTCGCGTACCCGTCAACCACCGTCACCCGGTCTCCCGTCAGGAGGCTGTCAGGAGGGCCACACGGGAGACCAACGTGGCCTCCTGCGAGCCGGAGGTCATCCCGCCGACGCGGTGGGCTGGTCGAGGAAGCGTTCGTGGGGGATGTCGACGATGGTCCCGTCGGTCGTGCGGAGGCTGACCGACACGTGGCCGACGCCGACGACCTCACCGGTGACGTCCCCGAAGGTCACGATCGACCCGACCTCGAGCATGTTGTCCACGTGGCGGCCGGCGATGACGGAGCCGAGCAGCGGCCGCAGGCCGAGCCCGAGACCCAGTGCAGCCGCGACGACCAGCCCCGAGAAGGTGATGAGCAGCAGCTGCCGCAGCACGCCGACATCCATGCCGGCCTGCTCGGCGGCGATCAGGGAGACGAGCACCACGATGGTCCAGTAGACGACCGCGCCGGCCACCCGGGCCATGGCCGGTCGCACCGTGGCGATCACTCGGGTGACCGTCGCCCGCAGGACGGCGGCCACGAGCAGGGCGACGATGACGAGGATGAAGCTGATCGTCAGCCCGGGAAGGGCGCCGATCATCCCCGACAGGGCAGCCTGCAGGCCCGTGTCGGTCGCCACGGGATCCACCAGGCGACCGAGGCCGAGGAGGAACCCGACCGCGCTGACCCCGACGAGGGTTGCCTTGGCGAGGGAGTTGACCTCGGCCCTGTCATCCAGCAGGCGGCCGCCGAGGACACGCAGCAGCCAGGCCAGGACGAAGGCCGCGACCACGCACACGATGATGGGCACGAGGGTGCGAACGAGGGGGCCGTCGGCGGCGAGCAGGGTGTCGAAGGTCATCGAGGGTCCTCGGTGGGGGCAGTCGTCGGGCCATCATCGCTGCCGGGGAGGTCGTCGCGCAGCCCCAGCAGGTCCGGGGTCGCCCGGGCCACGCGGCCGAAGGACCCGAAGATCGACCCGGCGAGGACGCTGACGATCGCCTCGGCCCGGACACGCTGCACCGTGGCCTCAACGGCTTCCTCGCGGGGCACGGCGATGGACCGGAGCAGGCCGGCGGCCTCGCCGACCAGGGCCATGGTCACACGATCCAACCCGTCCGGGTCATCGAACGCGTCGACGGTGCTCATGCGCGGCCCTCCCCTCGGTCGTGGGCGGAGAGGGCGTCGGCGACGGCCTGTCGGGCACGGAAGATACGGCTCTTGACCGCGGACAGGGAGATGTCGAGGGTCTCGGCGATCTCCTCGTAGGGCAGCCCCTGGACGTCGCGGAGCACGAAGGCGGCGCGAGCGTCCTCGCTGAGGTCGGCGAGGGCCCGCTGGACCACGGCGACCCGCTCCATGCCCTCCACCGTTCCCTCGGGGGACGAGGCGGGATCGGGCCGGTCGGGGACGTCGGAGGACACCCCCTCCTTGCGACGGGTGACGAGGCTGAGGCTCGTGTTCGTCGCGATGCGGTACAGCCACGTCGAGACCTGGCTGTCTCCCCTGAACGTCGCGAGCGCCCGCCAGGCCCTGACGAAGGTCTCCTGGACGGCGTCCTCGGCGTCGGCGTCGCGACCACAGATGCCACGGGCGACGCTGAACAACATGCCGTAGTTGCGACGGATGACCTCCTCGAAGGCCCCCACGTCCCCACCGCGGGCGCGGGTGAGCAGCTCGGCGTCGTCGAACACGGCGAACGCCGGGCCCGAGCGATGCACCGCGCCGTCACTCCCGAACACCTCCGTGGAAACTCGACATCCTTTCTCGATGGACCCACCCCGGGGCCAGAAGTTTCTCGGCAACGGTACAGCCGTTGCGATCACGGCCTCACGTACCGAACGTGGCTCACCCGGACCGCCGGTCCCCGAAGAAGGGTCCTGCAGCCGCGGGACGGCACCCTAGACTCCCAGCCGACGACGCGATGAGTGACCGTTACGGCACTTTCCGTCAAGAATCTTGCCCAAGTGAAGAAGATTCACCGAACATGGTTCAGTAACGGGTTCCATGGGCACCTTGGTTGCACAGGTCCAGGCGGGACCACACGAACGGGTCGGCTCGGCCCTGCACACACGGCCAGCCAGGACGGCCGACAACGTCGACCACGGTTGACTCCACGAAGCTTGCAGCGGTGATGCCCACCCCCTCATGTCATCGCTGCTGGGCCCGGTACTCCCCAGTGCCGGGCCCGTTTCGTTCTCCCGGGTGGGAGCCCGTCGTGCCACGCCTCGGTCGTGCTCGCTGACCGGCGTGCGACCGCGACCGGGTTCGTCCCCGCCGCATCGACCCCCGTACGCTGCGCCGACCCCCGTCAGAGGAGCCACCACCATGCCCGCAGCGCACATCACCACCCGAGTCGACGGCCACGTCCTCCACATCGGCGTGGACCGCCCCGAGAAGCGCAACGCCTTCGACCGTGGGATGTTGCACGCCCTCGCCGAGGCCTACGACCGGCTGGCAACCGACGACGACCTGCGCGTCGGCGTCGTCTCGGCCAGCGGCGACCACTTCTCCGCGGGCCTGGACCTCGCTGACGTGGGTCCGGCGATCGCGGCCGGCGAACCGTTCGTGCCCGCGGGCATGACCGACCCGTTCGGCATCTGGGGCGAGCCGTGCCCCAAGCCGGTCGTGATGGCCGTCCAGGGCGTTGCGTTCACCCTCTCCATCGAGCTCGCGCTGGCCGCCGACATCATCGTCGCCGCCGACGACGTCCGCTTCCGCCAGCTGGAGGTCGGCCGCGGCATCGTGCCGTTCGGCGGCGCGACCATCCGCGCCGTCCGCAACCTCGGGTGGGGCAACGCCATGCGCTTCCTGCTGACGGGCGAGGAGTTCGGCGCCGAGGAGGCCCACCGGATCGGGCTCGTGCAGGAGGTCGTTCCCGCGGGCGAGCAGCTCGCCGCGGCCACCGCCATCGCCGAGACCATCGCCGCGCAGGCACCGATGGGCGTCCAGGCCACCCTGCGGCAGTCACGTCTGTCCCGCGACGTGTCCACCGACGCCGCGATCGCCGACATGCACGAATCACTGGTCCCGATCATGACCAGCGAGGACGCTGCCGAGGGCCTGCGGTCCTTCGTCGAGCGTCGCGACGGCGTGTTCCAGGGGAAGTGACCCGCCGCCTGTCGGGTGCGGCAGCCGGGGGTGCGGTGGGCACTGCCATCCTCGTCGGCGTGCTGGCGGCCAGCCCCGTGCGGCCGGACGCGTGGTGGGTCGCGCTGCTGGTCGTCGGCATGCTGCTTCCCGCTGCCGCGGCCGGTGGGGCTGCCGCGGGACTCCGGCTCGTCCGCGGGCACCGCGTCGCTGCGGTCGCGCGCCTGACCGCCGTCGGCACCCCGGTGATGGCGATCTTCCTGCGCTTCGCGGTCATGGCGGTCTTCAGCACCTCGGCGCCCGGCGTCCAGGAAGGTGTGTCCATGGTCCTCGGTGCGGCGGCAGCGGCTGCGCTGGCCGGTCGCTACACCCCCGGCCTCGACGACGCCGACGGGGCCACGCACACCGGATAGGACCCGGCAGACCACACCCCAGCGCTCAAGGGGACCCCCTCGCCTGCCGATGCCAGTGACACGCACGCATCGTGGCGTGCCGCGGCATGCCACGGTCCACGGAAGGCTCTGCCAGTGTCCACTCCCCTGCTGCCCGGCCAGACCGCACGGGTCGAGACGTCGACGCCGGTCGACCCGACGCTGGCCGCCCGACTCGTCGACCACGTCGAGCGGGTCGTCGTGGGCAAGCGGTCCGTGGTGACCCTGTCGGTGGCGACGCTGCTGGCCGGTGGCCACCTCCTGCTGGAGGACGTACCGGGTGTCGGCAAGACCGTCCTGGCGCGGACCCTCGCGCGAACCATCGACGGGCAGCACACCCGCATCCAGGGCGCCCCCGACCTGCTGCCGACCGACCTGACCGGCGCTGCGGTCTGGCGGCCCCGCGAGGAGCGGTTCGAGTTCGTGGCCGGACCGTTGTTCGCCAACATCGTCGTGGTCGACGAGGCCAACCGGATGCCACCACGGACCCAGGCGGCCCTGCTGGAGGCGATGGAGGAGGGCCAGGTCTCCGTCGACGGGGTCAGCCACGCCCTCCCCCAGCCGTCGATGATCCTCGCGACGCAGAACCCGGTGGAGCAGCACGGGGTCCACCCGCTCCCGGAATCCCAGCTCGACCGGTTCACCGCCGCCACCTCCATGGGCTACCCGGAGGCTGCGGACGAGGTGGCGATCGTCGCCAGCCAGCTGCGCGCCGACCCGCTGACGAGCCTGCCGCCGCTGCTGGACCTGCACCAGCTCGCCGGCCTGCAGGCTGCAGCCCGCAACGTGACGGCCACCGCCGACCTGCTCGGGTACGCCGTCCGGCTGGTGCGGGCCACCCGTGACCGGGCCGGGGTCCGGCTGGGCGCATCACCCCGTGCCGCCCTGCAGATGGTCCGCCTGGGTCAGGCCATGGCGCTGATCGACCAGCGACCGGTGGTGCTGCCCGACGACCTCAAGCGGGTTGCATCGGCCGTGCTGGTCCATCGGCTCGTCGTCGACGGCCGCGGCGGGCAGCCGGACGAGGTCGTGCAGGCAGTCCTGCACGAGACGCCCGTCACCGCCTGACCCGTGGGACCTCCCCGCCTGCCGACGACCCGCCCGACCGGGCTCGGCTGGTTCGTGCTCGGCCTGGCGACGCTGCTGTACGTCGCAGGCGCCAACATCGGGTCGGGGTGGCTGGTCCTTCTGGCCGCCACGCTGGGTGCCGCGGTGACGGTCGACCTCGTCACGACCCGAGGACTGTCCCGGGCCACGGCCTGCGTCGTCGACGGAGCCGGGACGGGGACGGTCGAGGCGCCCCCGCACGTGACGGTGCGAGTCACCCGCCCACCGCACATGGGGTCGACGTTGCTGGCGGTCCCCGCCCTCGGCCTGCGGTCGGTCCTGCGGGAGACCGGGACGAGCAGCGTGTCGGCGGCCGTCCGTCGATCGGTGGGGCCGCTCGACGCCGTCGATGTCGTCGTCCGCACGGTCGGCGGCCTGACGCTGGCCGCGGCCGAGCAACGCTCCAGCCATGAGGTGCGCTGCACGGTCGTGCCCACCCTGCACGCCGGGGCGGGACGGCTGGCCCGCATCGTCGGTGGACAGGGCCCGCGGGACCGCAGGCGAGTGGGCCGGGACGAGGTACGGGGACTCCGGGAGCACGCCGCGGGGGACGGCAGCCGGCTGGTCCACTGGCGGGCGACGGCACGTCGGGGCCAGCTGCTGGTCCGTGACACCGGCGGGACCATCGGGCCAGACGTGCGGATCGACCTGGCCGATGACGCCGGCTGGTCGCCCCCCGGGATGGTCCTGGCCGCCACGGTCATCGCTGGCCTGGCCGCCGCGGCCGAGCAGGACGGCGGCGCGACGGTGACGCTCGGGGGGCAGCGCTGCGAATGGACCCCGGCGATGCCCGAGCTGCTCGCCCGACAGCATCCGCTCGGCAGCGGCGACGGTCGTGTCCCGCCCTCCCCGGCCCTCGAGGGCGGCGACGTCGCGGCGGACGGGCCCGACGCCATCGTGCGCCCCGATCCGGAGGTCCCGACCGCGATCGTGGTCGACACCCCCTCGGACCGCGCGGTCCTGCGATCGCTGGAGGAGGTGCGGGCATGGCTGGCCGGCGCCTGATCGAGGCGATCGCCGAGGTCAACACGACCCGCCGGCCGGAGCACGACGTGGTCCTCCGCGTGGCGGTCCTCGTCGCCGTGGTCACCGGCGCCGTGGCGGTGCTGCTCGCCGGAGCCGCTCCGGTCGGGGAGGCCGCAGCCATCGTCGCGCTCCTCCCGCTGGCCTTCCTGTGGTCGCATCGCCGGCGCACCGAGTCGAACTGGGCGGCGAAGGTCGTCATCAGCGTGCTGGCGGTCGCGGTCCTGATCCGCTTCTTCGACGGGCTCTCCGGCATCACCACGGTCGACGACGCCCGGCTTCCCCTCTCGGTGCTGTTCCTGGAGATCCAGGTCCTGCACGCCTTCGACCTGCCCCAGCGCCGCGACCTGATGTTCAGCCTGGTGTCGTCGCTGGCGCTGCTCGGGCTTGCCCTCGCCACCGGCCCGGGCGCCTGGATGTTCGTCCCGTTCGTGATCCACCTGTGCGCGGCGACGGTGGCGCTGCACCGGCACGGGCGGTCCCGTGCGCAGGAGTGGGCCGAGGAGGGCGTGGTCGCGCCGGCCGTCGACATCGAGGATCCGATCGTCCCGGCGCCCTCGCCCACCCACACGGTCGGGCGGAGCGCCGTGGCCGTCGCCGCGGTGGCGCTCCTGCTGTTCGGGCTGCTGCCGTTGCGGTCCGACGGGTCGCTCGGTGGCCTGCCGTTCTCCTTCGGGTCGGCGGGCCCGGCGGCCACGACCGACAACGGCCGAATCCAGCCGCCGTTCGCCGACGGGGCCGGGCCACGGGGTGACGGGCCCGCCGACTACTTCGGCTTCGCCGACCGGGTCGACCCCCGGTCCGTCGGCGACCTCGACGACACCCCGATCATGCGGGTGCGGACCGACCGGCCCCGTCCGCTCCGCGGGGTCGTGTTCGACGTCTACGACGACGGGGTGTGGGGCCGGTCCCCGACCGACCCCGAGCCGGCGCAGGGCCTGCCCGTGGTGCTTCCCGACCAACGCGGATCGACGTCCGCGACGCAGCGTGTCACGCAGACGATCGAGCTGCTGCACGCCACCCCCAACCTTGTCTTCGCCGCGTCGGACCCCCGCGAGGTGTGGCTGGCCGCGCGCAGCGTCACGCCGTGGGACGACGGGACGTTGACCACGTCGGTCGACATGTCCGCCGGCACGGTCTACTCGGTGGTGTCCGCCATCGACGTCACCCCCGCGGCGACGCTGCGCACCGCCGTGGCCCGGCCGGACGGCGCTGCTGGGGTCGACCCGCGGTGGACGGCACTCCCCGACAGCGTGCCGCAGCGCGTGCACGACCTCGCCCGGCAGCTGGCCGCACAGGCAGCGGCGCCGACCCCGTACGCCGTCGCCGAGACGGTCCAGGCCTGGATCGGTGACCGTGTGGCCTACAGCCTGGACGGCCCGGTCGTGCCCCGATCGGCCGATCCGGTCGACCACCTGCTGTTCGAGAGTCGGGTCGGATGGTGCGAACCGATCGCCACGTCGATGGTGGTGCTGCTGCGCTCGCTGGGGGTCCCCGCACGGTTCGTCACGGGGTTCCAGCCCGGTGCCCGGGAGCTGCTGAGCGGCCAGTACGTCGTGCGCGCTGCCGACGCCCACGCCTGGGTCGAGGTGCAGGTCCCCGGGGTCGGATGGGTCCCCTTCGACCCCACCGGCGCGACCTCGCAGGTGCTGGACCCCGAGGGACAGCCCTCGGAGGTCCTGCTGGTCCGGCTGCTGGCTCGGCTCCGCGACGCCGTCACCGACGACCCGTGGCCGTGGACCGCCGCGGCGGCCGCCGTGGTGGCGCTGGGGTGGGCGGCCCGGCTGGCCCGCGCCGCGGTGGCTGCACGTCGCCTGCGTCGTCGCTCGCCGTGGGTCCGCCTGCTGGCGGCGCTGGAGGCCGAAGGGGTGGCACCCCGCCCTTCCGACACCCCGCGGGAGGCCGTGCAGCGTGCGCACCGATCGCTGCCGCACCTCGACCGGGACGGCTTGGACCTCGTCCGGGCCCACGAGGAGGGTCGCCGCTACGCCGCTCCCGGGCCCGACGAGCACGCCGCACACGCGGCGGTCGACCGGATGCTGACCCGCCGCTGAGCACCACCCCGTCGCGAGGAGCTCAGTCCTTGCGGGAGCTCAGGATCCGGTAGAGGACGTACAGCAGGACGGCGCCGAGGGCTGCCGGGGCCAGCTTCTTGGCCACCGGGGCGCCGGCGACGTCGAGCAGGTCGATCGCATCGTCGGTCGTCCGCGGCTTCGAGGCAGCAGGCCGCGACGCTGTCGTCGCAGCCGCGCCCGCGGACGTGGCCGGACCCGTGCCGTTGTCGGTGGTCGCCGCGACCGTCGCCGTGCCGGCGTCGTCGGCCCCGGCGTCCTCCCCCGCGTCGTCACCCTCAGCGGTGCCCTCGCCGGTGCCCGCGGAGGACGGCTCGGTACTGGCGTCGCCCTCCGCCGCCGTGGCGGGGTCATCGTCCTCTGCGAGCTCACCCGCAAGGCAGTCCGCGAACTGGCCGATGAGCTTCTCCCCCACGTCGTTCATCACGCTGCGACCGAACTGGGCCGGCTTGCCGGTGATGGCGAGCTCCGTGACGACCTTCACCGTCGCCCCACCGTCGGGACCGTCGACGACCGAGGCCTTCACCACGGCGTTGGCCGTTCCCGAGCCGCGCGCCTCACGACCCCTGGCGTTGATGGTGGCGGTCAGCGCGTCGGGGTCGACGTCGACGTAGTCGGCCTCGCCGCGGTAGGTGACCTGGATCGGCCCGAGCTTGACCTTCACCCGGCCGCTGAAGTGTTCGCCGTCGACCTCGTCGACGGTGGCCCCCGGCATGCAGGGGCCGATCCGCTCGATGTCGCGCAGCACCTCGAAGGCGCGGGCGGGCGGGACGGGAACGTCGAAGGTGTGCGTGAGCTCCATCAGTGTCTGATCTCCTCGTGTGTGGACCGGGTCCACGTGTCCAGGTCGTCGGGGGTGTCAAGGTCGTCGGGCACGGCGACATCGTCGCAGGCCACGTGCTGGACCACCTCGGGATTGTCGTCCAGCCAGCCACGTGCGCCCCGGTCGCCGGACAGCACGGCGATCACGTCGTCGAAGGCGTCCGCGGCGAGCAGCACCGGGTTGCGTGGCTGCCCGTCGTAGGTGGCGACCCACGCCTGCACGCCCGGGTGGGCGTCCTCGCGGGCGATCAGCAATCGGGCGACGGCCGCCGGGCCCACGCCGGGAAGGTCGACCAGGTGGAGGAGGGCGCCACCGACGCCACGTCCCCCGGCCCAGGTCAAGCCGGCGGCCACGGAGGTCGACTGCCCCTCCTCCCACCGGTCGTTGGGGACGATCGTCGCCCGCCGGCCCACCGGATCGGCCACGAGCACCCCGGCGACGCTGTCGCTGGCCGATCCGGTGACCACGGCGACCGGCGCGCAACCTCCCTCGACCAGGGATCGCACTGCCAGCACCACCAGCGGGGTGCCGTCCAGCTCGACGAGCGCCTTGGGCCCACCCATGCGTCGTCCGGCGCCGGCCGCGAGCACGATCCCGGCGACGTCACGGATGCCGGGGGCGCTCACGTGAGCACGTCGTCGCGGTCAGGGTGGATGCGTCCCTCGGTGTCGGACAGCGGTTGCCCGCTGCCGCCCCAGCGCAGCTGCACGATCTCCGCGGCGATGGACACGGCCGTTTCCTCCGGCGTCCTGGCGCCGAGGTCCAGGCCGACGGGCGACCGCAGCCGGCCGAGCTCCTGCTCGGACAGGCCCAGCTCGCGGAGGCGGTCCAGCCGGTCGGCATGGGTTCGCCTGGAGCCCATCGCCCCGATGTACCCCGCGTCGGTCCGCAGGGCCACCTCCAGCAGCGGCACGTCGAACTTCGGGTCGTGGGTCAGCACGCACAGCACCGTGCGGGCGTCGACCGGGGCGGTCGGCAGGAACCGATGGGGCCACTGGACGACGACCTCGTCGGCCTCGGGGAACCTCGCGCGGGTGGCGAAGACCCGACGGGCGTCGCACACGGTCACGTGGTACCCGAGGAACTTGCCGATCCGTGCCACCGCGGCGGCGAAGTCGATGGCCCCGAACACGTACATGCGCGGGGGTGGCTGGAAGGACTGCACGAACACGGTGACGTCGTCGACGCGTCGTTCGCCGTCCGCGCCGTAGGAGCGTCGTCCCGTCCGTCCCTGGGCCAGCATCCCGCGGGCATCGCTCGAGACCGCGACGGCCAGGCCCTCACTACCGAGGTCGCCGACCAGGTCGTCGTCGGTCACGACCAGCTTCGAGCCGACGTTGCCGGGGCCGTCCACGACGGTGCCGATGGCAACGCCTCGCCCGTCCTCGATCATCCGCCGGACCTCGGCGAACCCGGGGACGGCGAAGGGCTCGACGAACAGGGAGATCTCGCCGCCGCACGTCAACCCGACGGCGACGGCGTCGTCGTCGGAGACGCCGTAGGTCACCTGCCGAGCGGGTCCGCCGGCCAGCACCTCCTGGCACTGCTCGACGACCGCACCCTCCACGCAGCCGCCGGAGACGCTGCCGACGACGACCCCCTCGGCGTTGACCGCCATGGCCGCCCCCGGATCACGGGGTGCGCTGATCTGGGTCTCCACGACGGTGGCGATCGCGGCAGGGATGCCGGCGTCGTGCCAGCTGGCGAGGGTGGTCAGGATGTCACGCACGGGCGTCGCCTCCCATCACGACACGGGCCAGGCGTTCGAGGGCGGCCACGGAGTGGCCCGTCAGGAACTCGTCGACGTGGGGAAGGGCGGCGGCCATGCCGCCGACGAGGGGTTCGTACCCCGGGGCGGCCTTGCGAGGGTTGGACCACACCACCCGGTGGGCCAGCCGCTGCAGGCGCTGCATCTGGGTGGCCAGCACCGTGGTGTCGCCCCGTTCCCAGCCGTCGGAGAGGATCACGACGATCGCGCCACGTGCCAGCCCGCGCTGGCCCCAGCGGTCCAGCCATTCCTTCAGCCCGTCGCCCAGTCGGGTCCCGCCCGACCAGTCGGGGATGGCGCCGGCCACCGCGGCCATGGCGGTGTCGGGGTCACGATGGGACAGCTCGCGGGTGATGCGGGTCAGCCGGGTGCCGACGGTGAAGGCCTCCGCTCGGCCGGCACCGCCACCCCGCCCGACCGCCACGTGGGCGAAGCGCAGCAGGGCGTCGGCGTAGGTCCCCATCGACCCCGACACGTCGACCAGCAGCACGACGGTCCGGGGGCGGCGACGGTGTCGGCGCCGGTGCAGCACCCTGGGGTCGCCCATGCCACGGAGGGCCTCGCGCACGGTGGCGTGTTCGTCGATGCCGCCGCGGTGCCACGGATGGTGACGTCGGGTCCGGCGGGGTTCGCCCGGCAGCGACATGGCGGCCAGCAGTCGGTTGACCAGGTCTCGGTCGGCCGGGGTCAACGAGGCGAGGTCCCGCTGGCGGAGGACTTCCTGGCGGCTGGCGCTCGCGGTCAGGTGCAGCTCGTCGTCGTCCCCCTCGTCGTCGTCGGCGCCGTGCAGCGGGGCGGTCAACGACCGCAGCTGTGGTCGTTGGCTGCTGGGGGTGCCCGGCCGCAACCGTGTGTGCGGTGCCTCGCCCGCGAAGAACGCCTCGAACGCCCGGTCGTAGCGGCCGAGGTCGTCCCGGTTGCCGCAGAGGGTCGACCGGCCGGCCCAGTACACGTCGTCGCGCCGGCCGGGGTCCAGGACCTCGAGGGCCTCCACGAAGGCGCGGATGCGTCCCGTGGTGACGGGCACGCCGGTGGACCGGACCGTCCGGGCGAAGGCCACCGCCGTGTCCAGCGCGTCGGCGGTGTCGATCGGGCTGGGGTGCATGCCGGTCACACCCCCTGCACGGCGTTGGCGACCAGCCGTCCGAGGTCCAGCTTGCTGGCCTGCTCGAGGTCCTCGCGGTACTTCAGGACCGACCCCAGGGTGTGGGTGGCCAGCTCGACGTCGAGGGTGTCGGCACCCAGGGCGACGAGCGCCCGTGTCCAGTCCAGGGTCTCGGCGACACCGGGCGGCTTGAACAGGTCCTCGGCCCGCAGCCCCTGCACGACACCCACGACCTGGGCGGTCAGCTCCAGGCCGGCGTCGGGACACCGCCGGCGGACGATGGCCACCTCGCGTTCGAACGTGGGGTGGTCGAGCCAGTGGTAGGTGCACCGGCGCTTGAGGGCGTCGTGCACCTCACGGGTGCGGTTGGAGGTGATGACGACGACCGGCGGGACCTCGGCGACGATCCGTCCGAGCTCGGGGATGGTGACGGCGTACTCGCTGAGCAGCTCGAGGAGGAACGCCTCGAACTCGTCGTCGGCCCGATCGATCTCGTCGATCAGCAGCACCGCTGGGCTGGTCCGGATGGCCTGCAGGAGCGGTCGGGCCAGCAGGAACCGTTCGTCGTACAGCTCGTGTTCGAGCGCCTCGACGTCACCGGCCGTGCCGGCGGTCTCCGCCGCCCGCAGGTGCAGCAGCTGACGGGGGAAGTCCCAGTCGTACAGGGCCTGCGAGGCGTCGATGCCCTCGTAGCACTGCAGGCGGATCAGCGGCGCGTCGAGGAGCACGGCGAGCGCCTGCGCAAGGGCGGTCTTGCCCACGCCCGGTTCGCCCTCGAGGAAGAGGGGGCGCGACAGCCGCAGGCCCAGCCAGGCGACGGTCGCGAGGCCCGTGTCGGCGAGGTAGTCGGCGTCGGCGAGCGCGCGCTGCAGATCGTGGGGAGAGGCCACGCCCTGGGGCATCGGGCCGGCTGGCTGGGTCAAGGAGGATCACACCATGTGGGTCGGCGACGGGTTGATCAGCGGGTCGGCCAGCAGGGTGGGGCGCCGTCGGGCAACCCCACCCCTGCCGGTCGATGCGGATCAGGACAGCGCGGCCCTGACGGCCCGTCGGGTCAGGACGCGGGCGAGGTGCTGCCGGTAGGCGGCGTCGCCGTTGAGGTCCGACGGGGGCGAGGTGCCCTCGGCAGCCTGCTCGCAGGCCGCGTCGATGGCGGCCGTGTCGCCGGTGTCGACGCCGGCGAGCGCGGCCTCGACCCCCGACGCCCGGACCGGGGTGGAGCCCATGTTGGTGAGGCCGATGTGGGCGTGGTCGATGGCGCCGTTACCCGCGACGACGGCCAGGGCGCCGACGATGGCCCAGCCCTGGGTGACGCGGGTGAACTTCTGGTAGTTCCAGCGGGCGCCGTCGGGCAGCTTGGGCCACGACACCTCCAGCAGCACCTCGTCGGGCGCGAGCGCCGTCTCGAGGTAGTCGCTGAAGAAGTCGCTGGCCTCGATGTCGCGACGGCCGCCCGGGCCCTCCGCGACGAACCGGGCGTTGAGGGCCAGGGCCATGGCCGGCATGTCGCTGGCCGCATCACCGTGTGCGAGCGACCCGCCGTGGGTGCCGCGGTGGCGGACCTGCGGGTCGCCGACCTTGGCCGTCACGTCGGCGATGACGCCGCAGTGCTGCTGGACCAGCGGGTTGCTCAGGACGTCGTAGTGGGTGGTGGCCGCCCCGATGACGAGGCGGTTGCCGTCCTCGCGGACGCCCTTCATCTCCTCGACCCGACCGATGTCGATGAGGGTCTCGGGGTAGGCCAGCCGGAGCTTCATGAGCGGCAGCAGGGAGTGTCCGCCGGCCAGCAGCTTGGCGTCCTCCGCGGAGGTCAGCGCCTGGACGGCGTCGGCGACGGAGGTCACCCGGACGTAGTCGAAGGTTGCGGGGATCATCGGTTCAGCCCTCTCCCTTTGCGGCCTGCAGTGCGTTCCAGACGGTGCGTGGCACGAGCGGCATCGGCAGCTCGTTGACGCCGAGATGGCGCACCGCGTCGATGGCGCCGTTGACGATGGCTGGGGTCGAGGCGATCGTGCCGGCCTCGCCGACACCCTTGACCCCCAGGTCGTTGCTGGTGGCCGGCGTGGTGGTCCGGTCGGTGATGAACGGCGGCATGTCCGCCGCGCTGGGCAACGTGTAGTCGATGAACGTCCCGGTCAGCAGGTTGCCGGCGTCGTCGAACTCCACCCCCTCCCACATGGCCTGGGCGATGCCCTGGGCGAGGCCACCGTGGACCTGTCCCTCCACGATCATGGGGTTGACGACGTTGCCGATGTCGTCGACGCAGACGTACTTGCGGATCGTGACCCGTCCGGTTTCGGTGTCGACCTCCATGGCCGCGAGGTGGGTGCCGTGCGGGAAGGAGAAGTTCTCCGGGTCGAAGACCATGTTGGCGGTCAGGTCGAGCTCCACGCCCTCGGGGTAGTCGTGGCCGGCGAACACCGCGAGGGCGATGTCCTGGATGGTCGTGGACTTCTCCGGGTCACCCTTCACGGAGTAGGCCCCGTCGGCGAACTCCAGGTCGTCCTCGCTGGCCTCCAGCATGTGGGCGGCGAAGACCTTGGCCTTCTGCACCACCTTGTCGCATGCCCGCTTCAGCGCGATGCCACCGACGACCAGCGACCGCGAGCCGTAGGTGTCCAGGCCCATCGGGGCGATCTTGGTGTCGCCGTGCAGCACGTCGACGTCGTCGAAGGGGACGCCGAGGGTGTCGGCGGCGATCTGGGACCACGCGGTCACGTGGCCCTGGCCGTGGGGGCTCGTCCCGGTCACGACCTCGACCTTGCCGGTGGGCAGCATCCGCACGGTCGCGGCCTCCCAGCCACCGGCGCCGTAGGACAACGACCCGAGGACCCGCGAGGGCGCCAGGCCGCACATCTCGGTGAACGTGGAGATGCCGATGCCCAGCTGGACCGGGTCGCCGGACTCGCGGCGCTGCCGCTGCTCCTCACGCAGCTCGTCGTAGCCGAACAGCTCCATGGCCTTCGCCGTGGCGGCCTCGTAGTTGCCCGAGTCGTAGGTCAACCCGGCGATCGTGTCGAACGGGAACTCCTCGTGGGCGATCCAGTTGCGCTTGCGCAGCTCCATCGGCTCCATCCCGAGCTCGGCGGCGAGCTCGTCGATGATCCGCTCGATGGCGAACGTGGCCTCGGGCCGGCCGGCACCGCGGTAGGCGTCGGTCGGGGTCTTCGTGGTGAACACGCCGCGGCAGGCGAAGTGGTAGGCGTCCATCTTGTAGATCGACGGGAACATGAACGCCCCGAGGATCGGCACGCCCGGCGTGACGAGCTGGAGGTAGGCACCCATGTCGGCCAGCAGGTCGACCTTAAGCCCGCGGATCCGCCCGTCGGCGTCCGCGGCGATGGAGATGTCCTGGATCTGGTCGCGCCCGTGGATGGTGGCCTGGATGTCCTCGCTGCGCGACGCCGTCCACTTGACCGGCTTGCCGAGCTTCCGGGCGATCGCCGTCATGGCGACCTCCTCGGCGTAGACGTTCAGCTTGGAGCCGAAGCCCCCGCCCACGTCCGGTGCGATGACCCGCACCTTCTGCTCGGGGATGGACAGGGTGAGCGCCAGCATCAGCCGCAGGATGTGCGGTACCTGGGTGGCGGAGTAGACCGTCACCTCACCCGATGCAGAGGCCGGGTCGACGACGACCGAGCGGGGTTCGATCGCGGCGGGGACGAGGCGCTGGTTGATGAACCGCCGGCTGACGACGGTGTGGGCGCCGTCGAACGCCGCGTCGACGTCACCGGCCTCGAACGGCCAGAGGAACGACACGTTGGAGTCGGTGTCGGCGTGGACCTTCGTGGCGCCGTCCTCGACCGCGGCGAGCATGTCGACCACGGGGTCCAGCGGCTCGTACTCGATGTCGACGAACTCCAGGGCATCGGCCGCCTGGTAGCTGGTGCGGGCGACGACGACGGCGACGGCGTCACCGACGTACTTGACCTCCTCCACGGCCAGCGCCATGTGGGCGGGGTTGACCATGTCGGCGGTGACGGGCCAGGCGCACGGCAACGCGCCGTAGTCGTCGGCGAGGTCGGCGCCGGTGAAGGCCGCGACGACGCCGGGCTGCTCGAGCGCCTGGCTGGTGTCGATGCGGTTGATCCGGGCGTGGGCCATCGGCGAGCGGAGCACCGCCGCGTGCAGCATGCCGGGCAGCGTGATGTTGTCGGTCCAGCGCGTCTGCCCGGTGATCAGGCGCGCGTCCTCCTTGCGGAGGGTCCAGTCACCGACCTTGCCGGTGGCCTCCGGGCGATCCTCGATGGCGGTCACTGCGTCGCCCCCTGCATCTCACCAGCGGCCTGCTGCACCGCGGCCACGATGTTCTGGTAGCCGGTGCAGCGACAGAGGTTGCCCTCCAACCCCTCGCGGATCTCGTGCTCCGTCGGGTCCGGGTTCTGGCTCAGCAACGACGTCGCGGCGCAGATCATCCCCGGCGTGCAGTAGCCGCACTGCAGCCCGTGCTTCTCGTGGAACGCCTTCTGGACGGGCGTCAGCTCACCGTTGCCCAAGCCCTGGATCGTGGTGACCTCCGCCCCGTCGGCCTGCGCGGCCAGCATCGTGCACGACTTGGCCGAGCGACCGTCCACCAGCACGGTGCACGCCCCGCAGTTGGACGTGTCGCACCCGACGTTGGTGCCGGTCAGGCCCAGCACGTCGCGCAGGTAGTGGACGAACAGCAGCCGAGGTTCCACCTCGTCGTCGTAGGTGGTCCCGTCGACCGAGACCCGGATCGGCACGCGATCTGCGCGCGCGGACGTGGTTGTCATGGTGTGCCCTCCGAGAAGTGATCGGGCGCCGAAGACCGGCACCGTCTTCGTGCGACCAGCGGAGCGGCTCCATCCCCGGTGTGCTCCTTCACCGAGGCAATCCAGCGGGTCGCATCGGCAGCCTAGAACGCCTGCCGTTGCTCCGGTAGGGGTTTCTCGCAATCGGTCCGGTGGGCACCGATGGGGCCCACCCGGGGCGCCTGTGATTGGATCCGGCGCCCGACCGCTCGACCGACGGAGAACCAGCGATGAGCCAGCAGACCGTGCACCTCGACGACCTCGAGTCCCTCGTGGGCACCCCCATCGGCCCGACCGGATGGCACGACATGGACCAGCGGATGGTCGACGGATTCGCGGAGGTCACCGGCGACCACCAGTGGATCCACACCGACCCCGAGCGGGCGGCGAGGGGCCCGTTCGGCAGCACGATCGCCCACGGCTTCTTCACCCTGTCGCTGGCACCCGTCCTGTCGTGGGAGCTGCTGACCGTCGAAGGGGTGTCGATGGCGGTCAACTACGGCCTCAACAAGGTGCGCTTCCCGGCGCCCGTCCCGGTCGGCACCGCGGTGCGCGGCACGATGACCCTGGTCGAGCTGACCGAGGTGCAGGGCGGTGTGCAGTCGGTGTCGGAGCTGACGGTCGAGCGTGACGGCGGGACCAAGCCCGTGTGCGTCGCCGAGCTCGTCACCCGTTACTACCGCTGAGGCAGCTCGACGGTTTGACCACTGGCGGTAATCACGACTTTCGGTCATAGTATCGGTTCGAGGAGTGATGGACGCCTGTCGGGGGGTGTCCGCACGCCTGTCACAGTCGACCCACCCACGGGGACATCTCACCTATGCAGCGGGCCCGGATCATTGAGCGCATTCGTGTTGCGAGCGCGCCCCCGCCCGCGCCGGTGGCGATCAGCTTCGACCCGACACCCCACGAGGACGTCGAGCCCATCCCGACGCCGTCGGGCGAGGAGTCGTCGGCCGACATGGCCGTGTCGTCGGCAGCGCGGGCTGCGGCCGCCGGCCGGGCGCTGGCCGAGGACGACCTGCGGTCGGGCCGTCGGGCGACGGCGTCGGCCGGGGGTTCGGAGTGACCGACCTGGCCGACCTCCAGACCGCCGTCCGCCAGATCCCCGGCGTGGCGGTTGCCGTCGTGCGCTGGCCCGACCCGCTCGGCCCGGCCAGCCTCCGCGTGGAGTTCGCGGCCGGCGCGGACCGTCGTGCGGTCACCGAAGCCGTCGTGCGGACGATGGTCGAGGTCGGTCGGATCGACCTGGAGACCATGCAGGTCCACCCCGAGCAGGGGAAGCCGGTCCGCGAGGGACGCCCCATCTTCACCGACCTCCTGATCGAACGGGAAGGGCACGACGTGCGGGTGCAGGTGACCCTCGCCGTCGTGGGCCGAACCCACACGGGCACCCGCGAGACGACCGGTCGCCGGGTCGACATGCTCAGGTTGACCGCCGAGGCCGCGGTCGACGCGCTCAACGACTTCGTGCGCGACGGTGCGGTCTACGAGATCAGCCGGATCGACCGGATCGGCACGATCGACGGCGACGACGACCAGGTGACGGTCCAGGTGAAGGCCGACGACCAGCTGCTGCTCGGCGCCGCGCTGGTCCGCGGTGATGCCCGTGAGGCCGTGGTCCGCGCCACCCTCGACGCGGTCAACCGGCACGTCGTCCAGATCGAGCTGCCCGCCTGACCTGCGGGGTCATCCGCCGATGTAGGACATCTCCACGCGGTCGGCGGGCTGGTGCTGCGCCTGGTGGCGGACCTCGCTGTAGCGGTCGGTGCGGCGGCCCCAGATGCGGCCGAGCTCGTCGAACAGCTCGGGGTCGGTGGCCCCCTCGTCACGGAGGAACGCCCGCAGGTCGTGCCCCCGGCTGGCGAACAGGCAGGTGAACAGCTCGCCGATGGCCGACAGGCGGGCGCGCACGCAGGTTGCGCAGAACGGCTGGGTCACGCTGGCGATCACCCCGACGGTGCCGCCGCCGTCGGCGTAGCGGTGGGTGGCAGCGACTGCCGTCCCGCGGTGCTCGTCGGCGCCCTCCAGCGGGTGGACGGCCCCGATCGTGTCGAGGATCTCCTGGGCCGACACCACGTCGGTGGGTGTCCAGCGGTTCGTGCTGCCCACGTCCATGAACTCGATGAAGCGGACGGTCACGCCCTTGTCACGGCCCATCTCCGCCAGCGGCACGATCTGGGCCTCGTTGACGCCGCGCTGCACGACCGCGTTGACCTTGGTCCGCAGCCCCGCGTCGACGGCCGCATCGATGGCGGCGAGGACGACCGCCACGTCGACCTTGGTGTCGGCCATCCGCAGGAACGTCTCGGGGTCCATCGCGTCGAGGCTGACCGTCACCCGGTCCAGCCCCGCCTCGACCAGGTCGGGCAGCAGGTCGGGCAGCAGCACCCCGTTGGTGGTCATGGCGATGTCGTCGATGCCGTCGACGTCGCGGATCATCGCGACGAGGTCGGGAAGGCCCCTGCGCAGCAACGGTTCGCCACCGGTGAGGCGGATCTTCCTGACCCCGTGGCCGGCCGCCCCCCGGACGATGCGAACGATCTCCTCGAACGACAGCAGCTCGCGGCGTTCGAGGAAGGCATGGTCGGGCCCGAACAGCTCGCGCGGCATGCAGTAGGTGCAGCGGAAGTTGCACCGGTCGGTCACTGAGACCCGGAGGTCCTGCAGTCCCCTGCCGCGGGTGTCGACGGTCGTCACGCCGTCAGCCTAGCCTTGCACGATGCCGGTCTCCTCAAGGTCGTCGGGGCGTTCCCATCTGGCGCTCGTCCTGGCGCTGGTCGCGGTGACCGTCGCGGTCTTCCTGCCGATCACGCCCACACCGGCGTTCCGTGCACCGGGAACGCGGGTTGCGCTGGAGACGACACGGTTCCTCGCCTCGATGGCTGCCGCCGGCCTGCTGGCCTCCGGCGGGACCGGGGTCGACCAGGCTGCCCGCCGGCCGTTCGTCGCCGCGCTGGTCCTGCTCGGGGTGACCGACCTGTGGTTCGGCGTGCTGCCCAACCTGGGCACCACCGACCTGACCGGCGACGAGACCCTCCTGCCCTGGATCGCCGCCCGCTACGTCGTCGGTGTGCTGTTCGTGCTGGCCGGTGCGGAATGGCCCCGATGGTCCACCGCACGGTTGGTCACGGTGTCCCTCCTCGCGCTGGTGGCCATCGAGGTCGTCATCGTCACCGGCCCCTCCCCTGCCCTGCCCACCGTCATCGGGCCAGACGGCTTTCCCCAGCCGACCCCGGTGCAGCGTGCGTTCGAGATCGTGCCGATGGCGCTGTTCGGCCTGGGTGCGTTCCTCGCGGAGCGGCTGTACCGCCGCGACGAGCAGCCGCTGGAGCGATGGCTCTCGTGGGCGCTGATCGTGGGCGTGTTCACCCAGCTGCACGAGGCGATCTTCCCCAGCGGGCTCGGTCCCGTCATCACCTCCGCCGACCTGCTCCGTGCCGTCACCGCGCTGGTGCTGCTGGCCGGGGTCGTGCGGCAGCTGGCCCGCCTGCGAGCGGACCGGGTGCGGGCGCTCGACGTCTCGCAGGCGGACCTCCGCGAGCTCCGGGAGGTGTCCAGCCGGCTGCAGGACTACGTCGAACGAGAGGCATCGTTCCGGTCGGTGGTCACCCACGAGCTGTCCACACCGGTGATCACGATCTCCGCCTACGGCCACCTGCTCCAGCGGGGCGGGGACCCCCAGGACCGCCAGGGGGCCGTCGACGGGATCGTCACCGAGGCCCGGCGGCTGCGAACGCTGATCGACCGCATGGACGACCTGAAGCAGATGGAGGACACCGCCCTGTCGGTCGACCTCCGCCCCGTGGCGATCGCGCCGCTGCTGGACGAGGCGGCGTCGTTCGGCAGGGCGCTGGCGGGCGAGCACGCCGTGCACGTGGCGTCGGAGGACCGGACGTTGCCGCTGGACCCGGTGCGCATCTCCCAGGTGCTCCGCAACCTGATCACCAACGCCGTCCGCCACGCGCCCGTCGGCACACCGATCGTCCTGGAGGGCCGCGCCCGCGACGGGACCTACGTGATCCGTGTCGCCGACCAGGGCCCGGGGGTGGGGGTCCACGCCGAGGAGCTGTTCGAGAAGTACCGTCGGGGCCAGGACGACGCCGAGGGCACGGGCCTGGGGCTGTGGGTGGTCCGACAGATCGTCAACGCCCACGGTGGGACAGTGGCCTTCGAACGTCCCACCGACACGGGGGCCAGGGTTCGTGTGGTGCTGCCGCTCCGGGAGTCCGTGGAGGAGAACCGATGACCATCCGTGTCCTGCTGATCGAGGACCACGCCAGCCTGCGACAGGCCATGACCGCCGTCATGGGCCTCGAGGACGACATCGAGGTCATCGGCCATCGCGAGGACGGTGATCCCGACGCAGCGGTGGCCGCGGCCGCCGGGGCCGACGTGGCCGTGGTCGACCTCGAGCTGCCCGTCGGCCACGGCGCCGACGTCGTCGCCGCGCTGCTCGAAGCCGACCCACCGGTGCCGTCGGTGGTCCTGACCGGCCTGCGGGACGACCGCGAGCTGGGTCGGGCGATCCAGGCCGGGGCTCGTTCGGTGCTGCAGAAGACCGCCGAGATCCCGGAGATCATCGCGGCGGTCCGGGTCGTGGCCAGCGGTGGGGTGGTCCTGCCCGCGGCCGAGACGCAGCGTCGCCTGCGCGCCCTGGACGCCGACCTGAACCGCCGTCGCCGCGCCGAGCTCGTCCGCGACGCCCTGACCAGCCGGGAGGTCGAGGTGCTCGAGCACCTCGTGTACGGCGCCAGCACGGCCGAGGCCGCCGAACGGCTGGGGATCTCCCCGGAGACGGTGCAGACCCACGTGCGCAACCTGATGGGCAAGCTCGGGGCCGGCAGCCGCCTCGAGGCCGTCAGCCTGGCCCTGCAGTACGAGGTCGTCGACCCGCCCTGATCCGTTCGGGGCAACCGCGTGTCCGCTGGGGGGATCTACCCGAACCCGAGTACGCACGGTGAGGCCGGGCCCCGCAGTGTGGTGCCATGGCCGCAACTCCCGCCTCCGAGACCTCCAGCCGCCGCGACGGTCGGGGTTGGGTGGGATTGCCCCGGCCGGGGCTGCTCGACCTGGGCCTGGCGGCGTCGGTCGCGGGGCTGGCCGCCGGCCTGTACGGCACGCTGGCCCATGCGCGCTGGGGCCTGAGCGTGCTGTGCCTGGGCACCTGCGGACTGGTGGTGCTGCTGGCCCGTCGGGACCGCGAGTACGAGGTCAGCCAGCTGCCGGACGTCACGCTCGGCGAGGTCGCCGAACCCCTGCCGCGCCTCAGTCGCCAGTCGACCCATCCCCGGCACGACCTCGCCCTGCTGTCCCCGATCGTCCCGGCGATCGTCCGGACCGACGACGGCTGGGGCGTGGTGTCGATGGACGTCGCCGTCGCGGCACTTGCCCGTCCCGACTTCCACGGCACCTGGG
Source organism: Euzebya rosea (assembly GCF_003073135.1). Taxonomy (NCBI): domain Bacteria; kingdom Bacillati; phylum Actinomycetota; class Nitriliruptoria; order Euzebyales; family Euzebyaceae; genus Euzebya; species Euzebya rosea. Next base: position 304,707 of record NZ_PGDQ01000004.1, on the reverse strand, counting down.
CCGATGTGGCCCAGCCGCTCGCCCTGCTGCCCGGGTCGACGCGGCTGCAGGCGCTGCGGCGGGTACCGCGTGACCACGAGGTCCTGCTGGTCGAGCCGCCCAGCGGCGGCCCCCCGCTGGGCGTCACCGGTGTACGCCTGCGCAACCTCGGTCCGCAGCCGGTCCGTCGCCGTCATCGGGCCCGCCTGGTCGACCTGACCCGCGCGCCCTCCGACCCGGGGTCACCCACGACCACCACTCCTCCCTCGACCCGCCCGAAGGTTGGTGCATGACCCCCGTCCTCGCCGCTGGCGCAGTCCTCGAGTCCGACCTCCTCCGCTTCTGGATCGCGCTGGCGCTGCTGCTGGCGTCGGCGAAGGTGCTGGGGCACCTGGCCAAGCGGATGGGCCAACCCTCCGTCGTCGGTGAGCTGGCTGCCGGCATCCTGCTGGGCCCGACCCTGCTCGGGCGGGTCTTCCCGCAGGTGACCGAGCAGCTGTTCCCCGACGAGGGAACGGTGGCGATCATGATCGCCGCGGTGGCCTGGCTCGGTGTGGTCCTGCTGCTGGCCGCCACGGGGTTCGAGGTCGACCTCGGCACCCTGCGTCGGCTGGGCCGGGCCGCGCTCACGGTCGGTGGGGCCAGCCTGATCATCCCGGTGACCTTCGGGTACGGGCTCGGACAGGTCCTGCCCGACTCGTTCTCGGGTGGTGAGGATCGGGCCGCCCTGCCGCTGTTCATGGGTGTGGCGCTCGGCATCTCGGCGCTTCCGGTCGTGGCCAAGGTCCTGCGCGAGCTGCGGCTGGCCAAGGCTGGCGTCGGGCAGATCATGCTCGCCGCCGGCATGCTCAACGACGTGGTCGGCTGGGCCCTGCTCGGTGTCGTCGCCGCGGTGGCCACCGGTGGTGTCGGGGGTGGGACGTCCCCTGCTGTGGGCCTCGCCGTGGCGCTCGGCGGCGCGTTGCTGACCGTCGTCGGTGGGCTGACGATCGGCCAGCGCGGCGTCGACCGCCTGCTGCGGTTCGTCCGACGCCACGACGCCAGCAACGGCACCATGCTCGGCGTGTCGGTGATCATCGTCATCATCGCCGGGTCGATCACGCAGGCGCTGGGGGTCGAGGCCGTCCTCGGCGCGTTCGTGGCCGGCATGGTCCTGGCACGGTCGCCGCTGGGCGGCCGCCGGGTCGAGCAGCCCCTCAGCACCCTGGCCGACCACGTGCTCGCCCCCGTCTTCTTCGCCACCGCCGGCCTGAAGGTCGACCTGTTCGCCATCGTGGCCCCTCCCCTGCTGTGGTGGACGCTGGCCATCCTCGCCGTGGCCGTCGGCGCGAAGGTGCTCGGCGGCTGGGTGGGTGCCCGTCTGGGCGGCTTCGGCAACCGCGACGGCCTGGCCATCGGCGTGGGCCTGAACGCCCGCGGGGCCCTGGAGATCGTGGTTGCCTCGCTCGGCCTGTCCCTGGGTGTGCTGTCCAGCGAGGCGTACTCCGCGGTGGTCGTGATGGCCGTGGCCACGTCCTTGATGGCCCCGCCCCTGCTGACCTGGCTGCTCGAGCTGGACCCCGACGGGGACGACGAGACCGACAACGGCGTCCTGGCACACGTCCGCACGGCGTTGTTGCCCACCCGGGGTGGTGGCTCGTCGGTCCTGGCGGGCCGAGTGCTCTCCCGCGTGCTGCCGCCGACAGCCAGCATCACGGCCCTCACCGTGCACACCGACGCCGAGGACGCGGCCGCCGGTCGCGAGGCGGCCAGGAACATCCAGACCCACGTCGACCGGCGCATGCGCTGGCGGGACCACATCGCCGAGGATCCCGCCAAGGCGGTGCTGGCCGAGTCCGTCATGGGCTACGAGCTGATCGCCCTCGGCGCCACCGCCACGTCCGCCGGCGGCCCGACCGCAAGCCCAGTGCTGCAGCAGATCGTGACCTCCGCCACCGTGCCCGTCCTGCTGGTCCGCAGCGCGCTCGACCGGCCGCCGGAGGACATCGCGCTGGACCGCATCGCCGTCGGGGCGAGCGGCACGACATCGGGTGGCCTGGCGATCGACCTCGCGATCCGCATGGCAGCCGGCGGGGCGGCTGAGCTGTCGATGATCCACATCATCGACCAACCTCGCGTCGACCGGCACGATCGCCCGCTGGCGTCGCGCTGGCAGGCGCAGGCCTTCGCCGACATCGACGGGATGCTCGCCGAGCCCCGGCAGCACGCCGAACGCTCCGGCGTGGGCGTGGACGTCAAGCTGCGCCGGTCCCGCACCGTGGCGGAGGACCTCGTCGCCGCCGCGGTCGAGGCGGACGCGTCGTTGCTGGTGGTCGGCGGCGAGCCGCGTCACGAGGGCGGGGCGTTCCTCGGCCACACCGTGACCCACCTGCTGGCCACCGCTCCCATGTCGGTGGCGGTGGTGATCAACCCCCGCTGACGGCGCGGTTGGCCCGCAGGGTGACGGCGACGTCGTCCACGCGCGCCTCCAGCTCGGCCAGCGTGCCCTCGTTCCAGATGACGTGGGTGGCGACGGCCAGCTTGTCGGCGAGGGGTGCCTGGCTGTTGATCCGGCCCCACGCCTCGTCGGGGTCCATGCCTCGGTCGGCGACGAGCCGGTCGTGCTGGACCTCCGGGCCGGCGGCGACGACCACGATCGTCGGGTAGGCCTCGGCGTGTCCCATCTCCACCAGCAGCGGCGAGTCGACCACGACCGGGCCGTCGTGGTCGGCATGGGCGGCGATGCGACGACCCATCTCCTCGGCGATCCGCGGGTGGGTGATGCCGTTGAGGTCCCGGCGGGCGACCTCGTCGGCGAAGACGATCGCGCCCAGCGCCGGACGGTCGAGCGTGCCGTCGGCCAGCAGGATGTCCTCACCGAAGCGCGAGGCGATCTCCGCCAGGGCCGGCTGACCGGGTTCGACGACGGCCCGTGCCACGAGGTCGGCGTCGATGACGGGGAACCCGTGCACCTCCGCGAACCGCCGGGACACGGTCGACTTGCCGGATGCGATGCCACCGGTGAGGCCAACGAGCTGCATCGTGGGATCGTGGGGGGCCGCCGTCCCGGACGCAAAACGGCGTCGACCCCGCCGTGGTGGCGGGGTCGACGCACGTGTCCGGTGCGGAGGGTTACTCGGTGGCCTCGTCGGCCGGAGCGTCCTCTGCGGGAGCGTCGGCGGTGTCCTCGGACACGGCCTGCTCGGTGGTGGTGTCGTCCTCGGCAGGCGCAGGCGCGTCGGCCGGAGCCTCCTCGACGGCAGCGTCCTCAGCAGGAGCCTCCTCGACGGCGGCCTCCTCAGCAGGAGCCTCCTCGGCAGCGGTGTCCTCGGCGGGCTCGTCGTCCTTGACAGCAGCAGCCTGGGCCTGGACCCGGGCGATGACGTCCTGGGCGGACAGGCCACCCTCCTCGGAGCTGGCCTCCTCGGAGCTGGCCTGCGTCCCCTGGGAACGCTGCAGGGCCTGGGCCAGGGCAGCACCCATGGCCGAGCCACCGTCGCCAGCCTCGGGCGCACGGCCCGAGGAGGAGTCCTCCGCGGCGTAGGCCGGGGCCTCGTCGATCTCCGGGGCCTCGCCGTAGCCGGCCTTGACGGCCTGCTTCAGGGAGAGGGAGATACGACGACGGACGTCGTCGATGTCGATGATCTTGACGGTGATCCGGTCGTTGACCTTCACGACCTGCTCGGGCTGCTCGACGTGGGCGTCGGCCAGCTCGGAGATGTGGATCAGGCCCTCGATGCCGTCCTCGACCTTGACGAACGCACCGAACGGCACGAGCTTCGTGACGTTGCCCTCGACGAACTCGCCGACGTAGTGCTGGCGGGCGAACTGCTGCCACGGGTCTTCCTGGGTCGCCTTGAGCGACAGGGAGACGCGCTCGCGCTCCAGGTCGACGTCCAGGACCTCGACCTCGACCTCCTGGCCGAGCTCGACGACCTCACCGGGGTGGTCGACGTGCTTCCAGGACAGCTCGGACACGTGGACCAGGCCGTCGACGCCGCCCAGGTCCACGAAGGCACCGAAGTTGACGCAGGAGCTGACCGTGCCCTTGCGGATCTCGCCCTTCTGCAGGGTCTCGAGGAACTCGCGGCGGAACTCGCTCTGCGTCTCCTCCAGGAACTTGCGACGGGACAGGACGACGTTGTTGCGGTTCTTGTCGAGCTCGATGACCTTGCACTCGAGCTCCTGGCCCACGTAGGGGTGCAGGTCGCGGACACGACGCATCTCCACCAGCGAGGCGGGCAGGAAGCCGCGCAGGCCGATGTCGAGGATGAGGCCGCCCTTGACGACCTCGATGACGGTGCCGGTGACCGTGGAGTCCCGCTCGTGGATCTCCTCGATCTTGCCCCAGGCGCGCTCGTACTGGGCGCGCTTCTTGGACAGGACCAGACGACCGTCCTTGTCCTCCTTCTGCAGGACCAGTGCCTCGATGACATCACCGACGGCGACGACCTCGTTGGGGTCGACGTCGTGCTTGATGCTCAGCTCGCGCGAGGGGATGACACCCTCGGACTTGAACCCGATGTCCAGCAGGACCTCTTCGGGGTCGACCTTGACGACAACCCCCTCCACGATGTCGCCGTCGTCGAAGTCCTTGACGGTGGCCTCGAGGGCAGCGAGGAACGCTTCTTCGGAGCCGAACTCCTCGAGGAGGATGGCGGCACCTCGTTCGCGTTCTTCGTCCACAGCGGACGTGAGGGTGTACTGGTCGGTCATGTTGGCGGTCCGTTCACAGGGGATTCTGCAGGG